>JAAUPE010000077.1 GCA_012034595.1 Calothrix sp. CSU_2_0
TCAATTCAGGGGCTTGTATCCGTTGAGATAAAGATAAAAAGAAATATTCTTCTTTTCTTTTACCTTTTTACTTTTGACTTTTTAATTTAAAAGATGGTCAAAATAATAGATGAAATATGTTATTGATACCCATGCTCTTATCTGGTTTCTAGAAGGGAACCCACGTTTGAGTATAAATGCTAAAGCTATTCTTTCTCATCCCGATTCTCAATTAATTATTCCCGCAACTACATTGGCTGAAGCTGTTTGAATTGTTGAAAGAGGAAAAACATGTATTTCTTCTGCTAAAGATGTGATATCCGCAGTTAAGGCTGATTCTCGTGTGATAATTTATCCACTAGATAAAGATGTAATTGAAATCACTATGAATTTATCAGCAATAAATGAAATGCACGATCGCCAAATTGTCGCGACTGTGATATTTTTAGCTAACAAAGGTGAGGCAGTACACTTGTTGTCCTGTGACAAAAATATAGTTGAGTCTGGTTTGGTTTCGATCGCTTGGTGATAAATGTAAAGTTAAAATTTATGCGATCGCACAAATCCCACAACCTAATAAATGCGATAAACGGAGCTTAATGCCAAAGGCGTATCGCACTTCCCCACAAACCCATTTTAAATTAGCTAAATGCTGTTATTGAATCGCTTTAATGCTGCTACCGCACCAAGCACAAATACTCCCAAAACAAAAGCTCCAATACAAGTTCTTTGCTTTGCTTTCCTTTCTTCCTCCAAAGACAGTAAATCATTTAAGGCTCCTTTCCCCCGGAACTATAGATTGGAGCAATATTTTGGGCATCTTATATAATAGCAACCTATATTAATTAATATTTAAGCGATTATCAGATGGGGCAGTCACAACGACCTATAGCCGCCGAGCAGCATATTATCTCCTTGGGACGGGTTCTTCAAAGCCTTCGAGAAGAAGATAATGTTGATGTTCTGATTGAAACAATTATTTCTTTTGTCAAAGACCAGTTTGACTATAACTTGGTGTGGGTAGCGCTTTACGATCGCCTCAATCATATCTTGATTGGTAAAGGTGGTCTTGCCCCCCAAGGAAATAATAATTTTTTAAATCAACGTTTAGTATTGAGTCCAGGGGATTTACTTGAGCAAGTGGTAATCGAACAACGACCAGTTGGGGTTGCCGATTTAAGGGTGGAAACACGGACAGAAGGATGGCAGGAATTTGCCAAAAAGCACGAACTTCAAGGAAGCATTATCCTACCAATTCGCTACAAAGACCGATGTTTAGGTATACTCATGCTAGCTTCGTCTCGCTGGGGTTATCTTTTACCCACAGATGCCAAAGCGAGATTGATGATGGTGCTGGGGGAACTTGCCGCAGCGCTGCACCAATACGAGATGAATTGGCAGCAAAAACAAACTAAGCGTTTGGAAGTACCCCTCTTTGATTTATTGCAAAAATTACAAAGCTCCAGTAACTTCGAGCAACGTTTGGGGGCTGTTTTACAAGCAACACACGAATTTGTAGCTCCAAACCATACGCATATTTACTGGTTTGAGCGGGAAGGAAGGTATTTTTGGCGACGATGCAGCAACCATCACAGCCAAAAAAATAGCTTGCCAGGACTTAAAAATAAATCTTCACCAACCTCAATTACCGTCGAGGAATTGAGTGATTTTTATTACGCTTTAGCGATAAATGAAATTGTATCGATTGGGGAAGGTCGAAGTTCCCTCAAAAGTCAGTTTACAGTTCAATTAATGGAACGTTTGCAAGTGCGATCGCTCCTAGCAGCTCCAATTATTTGGCAAAAGGATTTACTGGGTTTTATTGGTGTTGAAGCCAATGAAGCGCGGATTTGGAAGGAAACCGATAAAAGCTTTGTTCAAGGTGCGGCAGGTTTGATTTCGTTGGCATCTCCAGTTGAAAATATGGAAATAACAATCGAGTCGATTCGGGCTGAAGCTCAATTAACCAACCAAGTCGCTAAAGGTATTTACAGCGAACGTGACTTCGAGCAAACTCTAAGTGACTGTGCTGGTAAAGTGTTGGAACGGTTGGGGACTACTAGATTTATATTGCTATATCATAATCCCGACCAAAACAGATACGAAATTTTGCATCAAAACCAACCAAACAACCGTCGTTCATTAAATTTTCACTTCGATGGTTTGCGTGAAGTCGATTGGTTACTCTTACAGCGTAGCGAAGATGCGATCGCGGTCGAAAACTTAGAAGAAGACCTACGATTTTACAACTGGCGATCGGCATTGCTAGAAGCCGGAGTCCGTTCTTTCATCGCCACCAACTGCGCGGTAGGCAAAGCACCCGAATCACTATTACTCATCACCCATGAAAGCTACCGTGCTTGGACTGTTCAAGAAAAACAACTAGTCCAAGTTATCAGCCAGCAGGTTGGTGTAATTACTCGGCAGTGGCAACTCTACCACAATACCGACCAGCAAGAAAAAATCATGCAAAGCTTTCAGGAGTGTTTGCACGTCCTCGAACAAGCACAAAGCGCTAATAGTGAACCTGGAAATCAGCACCTAGAAATTATTTCCTTGCGACAAATTGCATCGGTTCTCAATTGTCCCTTAGTATTAATGCTTTCATGGTTGCCCGGAGACAACTATGCCGAAATTATACTGGGTGTGTTTGCAGACAACTTTGTTATCAAAACCGATACCTTAGTGCCAATTAAAGCCGAAGCCTTGATTCAATGGGCGCTCACAAGCCAGGGAATACTAGCAGTCAAAGCCGAAGACTTACCCGAAGATACCCGTAAGTGGATGCACGGAGCAGACATTGGTCAACTTTTACTAATGGCATTACGTACAGACCCAGATTACAAACCAACTGGTGTAGTCGTAATGGCAGATACATTACAGCGTCGTTGGTCAGAAAAAAGCTTAAAAGCCACAGAAACATTAATTTGTCAATTAGCATGGTCGCGAAGACAAAAACTAGTCACCCAAAATTTACTCAATGATAAAAAAGGACTACAACAGCTAAATTGGTATAAACATAAAAAATACGAAGAAAATCAACGTACTTTAGCCTCATTAATTACCCAAATTAAAGCCATAGGAATTCCCAAAACCGACTTCTTACAGGTGCGCTACCAACAAATGTTGCGTCAGCTGGAAAATACCAATACATCGATCGCAGGATTATTACAAACCGAACAATGGGATTTGCAGATTGGAAATGACAAGATACCCATTGCCACCTTACTCAAGCGATCGCTCGAACGAGTCGATAGTTTGCTCAAACAACAAAAATTATGGGTTGGGATACATGGTTTAGGGCAAAATATTACCGACGACAGCAACAGCAGCGAAAAAGCAAACGCTCAATTATCACAATACTCATTAATATTCATCGGTGATATCACCAAAGTCGAACTTGTCTTAAATGAACTATTAGTCGCAGCCTGCGATCGCTCTGTGTCGGGAGGCAGAATTGACTTTTGGTGTCGTCGCTTAGACGAACACTCCCTAGAACTTTCAATCACCGATAACGGTAGTATCAACCAAGAATTACTTACTGAACTTTACCAAGACACCCCAAAAGATATCCTAGCCTCATCTTATCTAGATCGACCCCCAGGTTTGCACTTACTCATTTGTCAAAACCTCATGGAACAAATGGGAGGGGAATTACACTTCTATCAACTTCCCGATAGTCGTGTCGTCAGTCGGTTGTTGTTACCACTTGCAGCTAAGTAATTAATTTAGTGACACCAATTTGAAAAATAATTACGACAGATGGTGTCGCGAAAAGCTTATGCTCCAAAATGGTATGACTATATAAAGAATGAGTATTATTTTGATTTTATCTCTTTAAAGCAAGTATTAACAATTTCTTACACAGTAAGTATTTATCTTGATAAAAAATTTTTACACAAATAAATATTTTCCTCATAATATCGGTTTATATCTAGCGGTACCTTCCAGTATCAAGCACATAAATTACGTACTATCCCGGTTCCTAGTTGGGTAGCAAAATTCATATCTTAGCTCTATGTAGTCTGATCATCTACAGCTAAAACCAAATCTACCCAAACCACAATATTCAAACCGCGAAAAAAGAATCTTGCTTCAATTGCCATCAATAGACTGGTGGTTGCAGCTTAGTTTGCTTGCGAATTTTTTGATGATTGTTTGAAAAAAAAATTAAAGAGAATGAACGCGGTGCCATGCCTACCCTAGCCACAGCCACCAATGAACTGAAGCATGAAATTTGGCAGTTATTACGCGATTATCAACGAAATCCTTCGGCTGAAATTCGTAACCAACTGGTCAAACTTAACTTTGGACTAGTCAGGAAAGAAGCTCATTATTGGATAAACCAATGCCAAGAAAGCTATGAAGATTTACTTCAGGTTGGTTGTTTAGGATTAATTAGAGCAATTGAAAGGTTTGAAATTTCAAAAGGTCATGCTTTCAGTTCTTTCGCAATTCCTTACATTCGCGGTGAAATCCAGCACTACCTGCGGGATAAAGGTGTAACAGTCAGAATTCCCCGACGCTGGTTAGCAATACAGCAACAAGCTATTGGTGTCTCGCGATCGCTTCGGGAAAAGCACAACCGTCAACCAACAGATGGGGAAATTGCAGCAGCGCTGGATATAACCGTTGAAGAATGGCAAGAAATCAAGTTAGCTTGGATTAATCGCGCACCGTTAAGTCTGGATGTACCCGTACAAGATGGTGAAGAAGGTGCTGCTTGCTTGGGTGAATTAGTACCCGATCGCAATTACCACAGTTTCCAACTTGCCCAAGAAGACCAAATCCGACTGCAACAAGCGCTTCTGCAACTCGAACAGCGTACCCGTGATGTTTTAGAATTTGTGTTTTTACATGATTTGACACAAAAGCAAGTCGCAGAACGTTTGGGCATTAGTGTTGTGACTGTTTCCCGTCAAGTCAAAAAAGGACTCGATGTGCTGAAAAACTTGATGGGTGCGACAGAGGGCTAAATTTTTTGATTGTAATACCAATTTGAAAAATAATTGTGACAGATGGAGTCGCGAAAAGCTTATGCAGTAGATATTTCACAATCCAAAATCCGTCTTGGAAAATTGAGCGGGACGGAAACCGACACCCTCTGGGTTCGTCACTTTGGCAGGACGGAAACCGACACTGCCAAGTGGACTCACCGCTCATTTTCCGCAAAATCTAAAATCTAAAATGGTATAAGTTCAATACTGGTAATTAGCGTAACATCTCTATTATTGACGTTTTCGTGGGCACAATTTTGATATTTAGCCATGATATTTACTAATACCAATTCAAATAATGATTACAACACATCCAACGGTAGAGAGGTAGCACTGCTACATATCTACAAATATCTATCTGTAGCGTTGTTTTTTCAAATTGGTATAACGTTCTGCCCATGAGTGCCAGAAATATGAATTTAAATCAATTTTCTAAATTGTAGACTTGAATCAAAACCCAATTTAACATTCAAAATTAAAATCACAAAAAATCTTAAACCGTACTATTACTAAAGCTTTGAGTACCAAAAAATACTCTTGTTTTCAAAAAGTTAGGTTATAACGGAATGAGATTTCGCCTTTAATCCAACCATACAAAGGCAGATTTCAGTCAACAAATTTTCCAATGGCTTTTGACACTAATGGGCAGATATTCAAACATAGCAGTTGCAGCCATTATGGTTATAGCGATCGCAGGGTGTTCATCCGATAGCGGACAGCAAGCTAGTAACCCAACTAGCACACCTTCTGTGACTCCCACACCATCAGCAACAACCGCAGCCAATCCATCATCTACTTCTACAACTCCTGGGCTTCAACCGTTTAATAATCCAGTCATAGCGGGTAAACAGCAACCTGGGGGTGTAGTTGCGATCGCAAATCCGAATTTGATTCAGCCGACTGATGCCACTCAAAGGTTTATTGCAATTTCCAAGGGTAGAACCGATCCATTTGCACAGATTGTTAACCCTGTATTTGCTCCAGTTATTGCGACAGGGAATGTCGGTATAGTACCCCGTAGACCAGTTCCTGTAGTCCCACCCCTACCTTCACGAGTGCAAACAGTATCGACGAGAATTCAACCACGAAGCGCTGTTATTTCCAGTCGGATACAGAGTCCTAATACCCGTATCAGGAACCAAAAAATTCCCCGAACTGCGATCGCGATCGCCAAATTACCCAAACCCAATCGTGGATTTATTCCCGTTTTACCAAGGTTAATGCCGCAAGTTGTTCCCAACCCTTCATTGGTGTCGGTGCTACCTCCCACACCCCAACCAGAATTAGCACAGGCGATTTTTGTATCGGGTGTAATTGCGGCAGGTAGAGAACCGCAGGCAATTATTAAAGTACCAAATGAGCCAACCAGCCGTTACGTACAAGCAGGCGATCGGCTTGCGAATGGATTGTTGGTAAAACGGATTGAGATGAATGAAGGTTCTGACCCTATAGTGATTTTTGAGCAATTTGGCATTGAAGTTGCGAGAATGGTAGGAGAAGGAGCAGCAGCACCATCGACAACGGCTTCAGCCGAAGGTGCAGTTCCACCACCACCAAGTACTGTTCCTACGGGAGCATCCTAAAAACAGCCAAAAATTTTACTATGCAAGCACGTCGAAAAATCGAATTTGTGGGATTACCTTTAGCCGTATATCGCGAGATTGCCGCTCATTTACGTCAACTAGAAGGGGTAGAGGTTGGTTTGACTAGCCAATCTTCACAGCAGTTCGATTACAATCAAAGCCAAATAGAGAGTTTGTGGATTAATTTTGCCGCAAACTCTCCTAACTCTAGTCAGCAGCAAGTTGAGGAAATTTTGGCTTATTACGAAAGTCGCTATGGTAGTAGACGCGAAAAATAATGATTGCAACACATCCAACGGTAGAGACGTAGCACTGCTACGTCTCTACAAATATCTATCTGTCGCGTTGTTTTTTCAAATTCCATCTAAGTATATTTGCTAGTATTCAAGGGGCTTGAGGGCGGCAGATAGCACACTTGGGCAAAATAGTGGCGGTGTTTTAATAAAAACAACATAATAAGTGATGCAATTACAGATTGCTGAGGTAAACTGACTAGCAAGGTAATGCAATTATTACTTATTGGCTCTAACGTATTGGCACCACGGATGATGGAACAGTGGCAATTTCTCATACAAAAGCAGGGCGATCGCAATTGGCAACCCTTAGAATCGCTCTATGTAGACATTCTTGAAGGGCGGTATCGAGTTGTGGCGCGATCGTCTCGTGCGAATACGGATGTAGAAGTACGGGTAACTCATGTTTCCCCTGCGGAAATACCACCAAGACGGCGAATTCACAAGCGCTTGCGACGTAGTAATGATGAGGGGTTAATGGCTGTTATTCCCTTCACTTATTTTGCTCCGGGTGTGTGGGAGGTTCGCTGTTCGGGCGATTTAATGTCCGATATTTTTGGTACTTCTTGGCAGCATACTCTCAAACTACAGGTTTTACCTCAAGCGATATCTGACGACAAGCCGCTCCAAATCTACGCAACCGAAAAATCTCCAGCTAGTAAGCTGGGAGAATATAAAGATACTTCTTTAAATACTTCCCCAACTGAAGTTGAAAGTGCCAGTTCCCCATCTCCAGCTTTTACTGCTTCCAATCTTCCAGTTCCTCCAGTTCCTCCCAATTTCGCACACACTCATACAATCTCATCTACGAAGTTGGAAATAGCACCTCCAAATGAAACCAGGATTGCTACACCAACCGAATCATTGCAGCAACCTAGTATTATTGATATTGCTGCTGAAGTTTGCGAAACTCCTTTAGATGATGCCGAAAAAGCGACTATTCCAGTAGAAAAGATTCCAAATCATCCCATACACGATATTCACGATATTGACATTGATATTGACATCGATGGGATTATTCGCGATGCTGATTTACCTCTAGAAAATCTAGAAGTTGAAGCCGAAACTACCAATCTAAATTATCAAGCAGAACAACTACCGCTAGAAGTATTACAGTCACTATCGATTAGCGAACTCGACGAAGAAACGGTGATATTAAGCAATCCAGTTTCTACGGAAACTGAAGAAGTAATCGTCGAAGTTATCAAAAGCCACCAATTACCAATAGTTCCCACTGAAAATATTGTCGAGTCGGAAGACATAGTAGAAGGCACAATACTTAATCGCAGCAGTACAAGCGAAGAGAACTGGCAAAATACTAGCGAGGAGATAAGCGATCGCCTAGAAATTAAAAAAGAAATTGAAAAAGAGATTGAACTTGAAATTAACGAGCCACTTGTTTTAAATACTAGTAATTTTACAGAGAGAACCTACCCAAATACTTTAGAAGAAATCATTGTAGATTTGCCAGTAAGTCCTGTCTGGGTCAAAGGTGACACCGCAGAGCAAATATTGCATAACTTAATTGAGTTGGCTTTACCTGCTACCGAACCAATACTTACCGAAGAAAAAGTTGAGAAATTGCCAAAAGATGATTCTCTTTCATCCTTGTCGCTAATTCTTGACGAGCATACCTATGTTGCCCGTTGGGGAGGAAATTTGACAATTTACGGAAGAGTGCAATTAAAGGAAACTGCTAACATAAATTCGATTGATGATGCAGCCGAATTTGAAAGTGTGGCTGGAGGTGAATTAAGATTAGAATTGCGATCGCCCCTTGGACGGCTTTCAGCATCGCCCCTTGGACGGCTTTCAAAATCGCCTTTAAGAAACTTTGGTTCAGGATTTGTTGGAGAATCACCAGAAGGATTAGAAGTTTTGATCCAGGTGCAGCAAGCTTTACCTGAGAAATTGCTCCCGTTTGGGTTTGATTTCTCGATTGAAATTCCCGCAAACTGCCCCTCTAAGCTACTTTTAGCCGATGTTAGCTTGTATGGCTTACTTGGTGGTGTTGGTGATTTGGAATTATTAGCAAGTCAGTCATTTACAATTACGGCTGATGTCACTGAGTTATTAGCTGTTAACGCGACAGTTAAGCCTAGCGCGCCGGATATGCTAGAAGACTATGGGTTAGCTCAAATGACACCCGAACCCGAACCTGCTGTTTCCCTAGATTTAGAACTTTTTAATCTAGTTAAATCGGCAAAAAATCAAAATCGTCAACCTCTAGTTTTACAAGCATCTCCTAAGCGAGCTTTACCCCTACAAGTCGAGTCGCGGAAATTGCAGCACATTTCTACGCAAAATGATTCCTTGGGGGTATCACCCCAATTCAATTATCCAGCAAGTGAAACTACTGTTGTAGTTGCTAGGGATGTTTCCATGTCTAAAACCTCTAGCAGTTTACCATTTTTAAGAAAAAGAACTGCTTCAGCATCAGTAGATACAACCGAGAAGATCGAGGAAATCCCCAATAACGCAACAGCGAATCCCGCAGAAATTGTTAATAATTATGTTGATATCTTGCAACAAAGGTCAAATAATGAACTCCCTGTAGACGCAAATCAGGAAGCAAATCAAGAACAAGTAAATGAACTAATTAACAGCGATTTACAGAACCAAAATCAAGGTAATGAGGTCAATAACTCATTAGAAATAAACTATCCAGTAACTCAAGATAATTTACCGCATAACCACAAACAATCTAAATCCAAACTAGTTTATTCTCCTCCAACCTCTGGAAATATTGCAGCAAATCGTCCTTACGTATCTCCGCTAATCAACAAATGGATGCAAAGTCAGGGTTATTCAGTGTTAGAAACCCTTGATTTAAGTCATCAAAATTACGATACCAACATTCCAGCCGTCCATAATATTCCTCCCGTTGACACGCTGGAAACTACTAGTAATTATCCAGAATCTCCTAACCAAGAACTGCGAAACGAAGATTCGGATTTATTAAACTTTGGCTTAGATTCCGAACTAGTTTCAGAAGCTGTTCCCGAATCAAATTTTGGAACTTCTGTTTCTGGATTAACCGATTCTGAGTTAACCAATTCTGAGTTAACCAATTCTAAGTTAACAAATCGAAACTCATTTAGAAACACAGCAACACCCCAATCGTGGTTAGCGCGGGAAATAGTTGTCGATGATATAGTTAGGGACAACGAAAACGAAAATATTACCAATAGCCAAAAGCAACCCCAAGAAGAACCAGTCTCATCAGTAGCATCAGTAGCGGAAATATTATCTTCCTTAGGATTAGATGTCGAAGAAGAAATAGAATTGCTACCAGTACCCCAACTAAGTTTACCAACTGGCGAACTGATATCAGGCAATACAATTCGAGTCAGAGTAGTTGTACCAGAGATACGTCCGCAGACAGCAGTAAAACTATGGATTGAGGATTGCCAGACTCGGTGGTTGCTCGAAGAACCACATTTACTGACAGATTTGCTACCAAACCCCTTCGGTGATGGAATGGAAGCGATCGCAGAAATTAATATTCCCTTTGGCTGTCTAGAGCTTCGCATCGAAGCAATTGCGATCGATATTGTCACTCAACAAGAAAGTCACAAAGCCAGCATTCAACGCACCGTTATCCCCCCAGATTTACCAAACTTACAAATGGATGAGTTGTTAGGAATTTAAGAAATACAAGGATGCTTCCCTAGTGGCAAGATTTGCGCGACATATCCCGTCTCTCTCAAAATCCCCAATCCCCAATTCCCAATACCAATTCATGTTAAAAATCTTGAGAATTTCGTAAAATGAGTTTGAAATTGCAGTAAGCTCGTTTTGAATTGTAGTTTCTTTTAATAGGAATATTTACTATGTCAGCATCCTTTTTGCCCTCAATCCTCGTTCCTTGTATTGGTTACGTTTTTGCTGGTGTAACAATGGCATTTATGTTCTTATACATGGAAAGCGACGATATCAGCTAAATCAGCAGCTGTTAACAGATTGACTTACTGCGAACCGCAAACCGACAATTGCGAATCGTACTGACTATTGCCTAAATAATAATTAAAACCGCCTATCTGTAAAGATAAGCGGCTTTTTAAATGCTGATTTTATACAATTCTTAATTAGTCGCAACCAGCAAAAACTTAATACTAACCACCGATCGCTTTATCAATAAATAAAATCAGCAATTAGCATTTGCACAATCGATTCTAATTAAATTACATCGAAGAACCAATGCCAGCATAGGCTCCATAGAAGAAAATGCCTACAACAGTAATTACGCCTAATCCTGCGACTGTAGCTACAATCCACAGGGGTATTCTCCCACTTTCAGACACAGCTTTTTCCTCCTTCACGAAAATTAATGATTTAATAACGAAGCACAAACAGCAAAAGACAATAAAGCAATTTTATCTACAAACTAGTTACTTAGTTGAAAAAGTAACTCGAAAATAAAATTCCCAAAACGAAAATGAGCAGTAAACCAAGATAAAGTGAAGTACGGTTTAGCTCAACTGGTTGATTATTAGAATTAGGGGTTCTATCCATGATTTTCTCCTAGCTGCTTATTAGCGTTGAATAAATTGCATAGCTGCGATCGCACCTAAGAAGAAGACGCTGGGCACAGCTAGGGTATGAACTGCAATCCAACGAACCGTAAAAATAGGATACTGAATTGGTTGGTTTATGTTATTGCCGCTAGTCATAATCTGACACTACTTACCAATATATTTTTCGACTTGATTTTTTGCTTCAAAACGGTTATTGACAATGGGTACTTCTTGACGTGTTTGAGTGAAGTATTGGTCTGGACGCGGTGTGCCAAAAACATCATACGCCAAACCAGTTTGTACAAATAACCAACCAGCAATAAATAATGCTGGAATTGTGATGCTGTGGATTACCCAGTAACGAATACTGGTAATAATGTCCCCAAAGGGACGTTCTCCAGTGGTACCTGACATTTTTCTCCCTACCTAGGTTATAAACGTTTAAATGCATCCAGCTACAACGCTTGTTTTATTTCGCAGTACTTAGCGAAAAGTCAAACCGTTGATAGTTTGATGACTTGATGAGTTTATTATCCTACAAAGTTAAGAAAGAGTTACAACTTGCAAAGTTTTTCTCACAAAAGTTTTTTTACAGGGAATTGGGAATTGGAAATTGGAAATTGGGCATTGGGCATTGGGCATTGGGCATTAGGTATTTATTAATTCCTGACTACCTGAACTCCTGATTCCTGAACTCCTGACTCCTGACTCCTGACTCCTGAACTCCTGATTAAGCTGATTTTTCGGGTGCTATATCGGGTCGATACTTGAGTAAATATCCACCGCGATCGCCAATAATGAAACCTTTATCGGGTGATAAAAAGACGATTTTGAACAGGTTGGCTGGGACTTCTTCAACATCACGGTCTTTTTCCCAAGTTTTTCCACCATCGGAACTTCGTAATAAATTACCACTTCCACCAGCGACCCAAACTTCATCGGGGGTACGATATGCCAAATCGAGTAAACCCCAGCTGGTAGACAGTTCGGGATATTGTGCTTCTAACCATTCTTCAGGTTTTTCGGGATTAGTGTACTGAACTTGACCGCCACGTGCTAACATCCACATTTGCCCATCGTTGGTAAAGCCCATATTTTCGACACGACGTGAACTATTGCGGTTGTGGGGAACCCAGGCAGCTTGTCCAGGTTCCCAAGTCGAGTAAAAGTTACCTTTCGCCGAAACAGCAATATATTTACCATCAGGCGATCGCTTCATATTGCGAACAAAACCAACGGCTTCGGCTACTTGGGCTTTCCAGTTTTTACCACCATCAGTAGTTTCGTAGATAGCACCGACATTTGTTACCATTTCGGCATTATTAGCACCTAAAGCGACAACGTTAATGGGACTACCGGGTAGTTTTTCGCTCAGAGGAATGCGCGACCAAGATTTACCTTCATCGGTGGTATGTAACATTAACGAAGGTTCACCCACAATCCAACCTTCTTTACCAGAGAAACTCACCGAGTTAAAGCGGAAATTTTCACCCTCGTCATCAAGTTGAAGTGCGATCGCATTCCAACTATTTCCACCATCGTTAGTTTCCAGCAAAGTCGAATCGCTACCAACGACAAATCCATGCGAGGAGTTATCAACAAAAGTAATATCCAGTAGTTTTGCATCTGTAGGTACAGAAATTACCTCCCAAGGATTGTAGGCTGTGGACGGCACGCTGCTGCAACCAACGCAAGCCAAAACAACCACCGCTACAGCCAGTATTCTTTGCCAAAATCTCGAAATTGAAAGCATTATTATTCTTTGTAGTTAGTTTTGATGAAAATTTAGCTAAATTGGAAATAGGGAATTGGGAATTGGGAATTGGGAATTGGGCATTGAAAATTGGGGATTAGAAGTTGAATATCAAAAAACGACTGAAGGAACACCAAGAAATAAATTGTCCCCAATTATTGTAGGGGTGGGGTTTTCCCACCCTTACCTACAAGCGATAGATAAATCCATAACTTCAGATATTTTATTTTCTGGAAATCCCTAACTAAAATTATTTTCCCTTGCCCCATGCCCATTGCCCCTTGCCATTACCCATTGCCCCATGCCCATTGCCCCTTGCCATTACCCATAATCCTTTTACTGCAAGCTATATAAACTGAGAAAGAGTAAAAAGCCAATTCCCAAACTGCCGAAAATCAGGATATTTTTTTGCGTTGGAGTCAAATTATTTACACCCAAGCCAAAACCAAGGTTTTCTTTAAAACCTGATGCTAGACCAGCAGGACCAATATTAGCAAAAGCCGCTTTCTTAGCACTACAAACTGGACAGCGCCAATTTATCGGTAATTCCTCAAAAGGTCTACCAGCAGGAATATCCCGTTTATCGTCACCTTTTTCGGGTTCGTAAACATAACCGCAGGCTCGACACTCGTAGCGGTCTAACTCTACTATCTCAACAGTTGTATCAACGTCTGTCTCAACGTTTATATCAACCGTCATTTCAAGTGGTTGTTCGTTACCTTGTTCGCTCATAAGACCTCATGGTATGCGGGAAACTCAGTCACTTTAGTGCTTCCTAGTGAAGCTACACGGGCGATTCTAACCGCAATTATATTAAATGCTGATTTTTAAATGGATATAATCCCAGGAACCAGCAAACCTGTGAAAGTTACCGGGGGAAGCTTCCCCCGGCGCATTTCACGTTTAAGTTCCCTCGCTCAACGCAGTTAAGATGAGCCAATGCGTTGCCGGGGTTCCCCCGGTTGTAGCAAGTGGCATGTCTTGCCCTAAGCAACACTATTAACAAGATAGTTTGAAGATAATCCGAGCTAGGGAAACACTCAGAAGTTCGTACCAAACTGCGTCTCAGTGAGCTAGTCAAACACGTAAGTCCTGTTATTTACAAGCTCAGTCTCTTTAGGGTTGAGTTATTGACGATGCCGGAGTTGGTAGTTGATAGGCGAGTTGAATTATTAAATATACGTTACAAATTATGACACAACTGTTAGGTTTTTCTATAGCAACTAAAAATGATTCAAATTACTCGCATATCTGTTTTATAAGATTCAAAAAAGCCAAGGCGATATAATGTATGTAAAAGAAGGTAACAAAGTTAATTTCACTCTGGCGGTAGATATTTATTGTGTTTGTCCTTAGCGGTTACGAATACCTTCTAGGCTTTCTAATTATTTGTAGCCTAGTACCAGCTCTTGCTCTGAGCGCGTCTAAACTTCTACGACCAAGTGGTCGCAACCCCGAACGGCGTACAACTTATGAATCCGGAATGGAGCCGATTGGTGGAGCCTGGATTCAGTTCAACATTCGCTACTACATGTTTGCGCTAGTCTTTGTCGTCTTTGATGTGGAGACTGTATTTTTATACCCTTGGGCGGTTGCTTTCCACCGTTTGGGTATATTGGCGTTTATTGAAGCACTAATATTTATCGCAATTCTTGTAGTTGCCCTAGTTTACGCATGGCGTAAAGGAGCTTTGGAATGGTCTTAGATGTGAATTCAGCAAAAGAAGCCCAGCAACCGACAGAGCGCATTCTCAACCCAATTCAACGTCCGACTGTTACCCAAGAATTGTCGGAAAATGTCATTTTAACAACTGTTGATGACCTTTATAACTGGGCACGGCTTTCGAGTTTGTGGCCGTTGTTGTTTGGGACAGCTTGCTGCTTTATTGAGTTTGCAGCCATGATTGGCTCTCGATTTGATTTTGACCGTTTTGGACTTATTCCCCGTTCTAGTCCCCGCCAAGCCGATTTAATCATCACAGCAGGTACAATTACGATGAAGATGGCACCCCAATTGGTGCGTCTTTATGAACAAATGCCCGAACCTAAGTATGTGATTGCAATGGGTGCTTGTACGATTACTGGTGGAATGTTCAGCGTTGATTCCCCGAGCGCTGTACGTGGTGTGGATAAACTCATACCTGTAGATGTGTATTTACCTGGATGCCCTCCCCGTCCAGAAGCGATTATGGACGCGATTATTAAGTTGCGGAAAAAAATCTCTGATGATTCGATGCAGGAGCGGGAAACCATTCGCCAAACTCACCGCTATTACAGTACTACCCATAATATGAAGCCTGTTGAACAAATCCTAACTGGTAAGTATATGCAGTCGGAAGCTCGCTTTACACCACCGAAGGAATTAACTGAAGGTCTGGGTATGCCTGTACCACCAGCGTTGCTTACATCGCCGAAACAGAAGGAGACAACCGAACGTGGCTGAAGAACAAGCAATTACACAAGTGGGTAAAGTTGGTCAATGGCTTGCTGATAATGGCTTTGCCCATGAGTCATTGGCAGTAGATAATAGTGGTGTTGAGATTATCAAGGTTGAAGCTGATTTCTTGCTGCCAATTTGTACGGCTTTGTATGCTTACGGGTTCAATTATTTACAGTGTCAGTGTGGCATTGATATGGGAGCCGGGGCTGACTTGGTAAGCATGTATCACTTAATTAAGGTAAGTGATAATGCTGATAAACCAGAAGAAGTACGTGTTAAAGTTTTCCTTCCTCGCGAAAATCCAAGAGTTCCTTCTGTGTATTGGATTTGGAAAACTGCGGATTGGCAGGAACGGGAATCTTACGATATGTATGGGATTATTTACGAAGGACACCCCAATTTAAAGCGGATTTTGATGCCGGAAGATTGGGTTGGATATCCGTTGCGTAAGGATTACGTTTCTCCTGATTTCTACGAGTTGCAAGATGCTTATTAAGCGCTAAGTAAAAACTACAAAGTAGGAAATCTTGAGTATTAATAGTAACATATCTAAAATACTCGCCTTCACCCCACCATTACGTGATGGTGGGGTAGCTTTTTTGATGAAATCAAACATTTGACCAAGCATTTTTAATTGCGATGCAATTTACGTTTTTTATGCAAATAAATGTATTAACCAATTAGTAAAGCTCACTGCTATGTCAGTATGAGGACTAAGTGCTTGCCTTGTTATTGCTTTTCCCAGAGGGTAACCAGGTTCATCATGCCAAGCAAGATATGTATGAATAACCGCTTTACTATGATGTACTTTTTTGAAAGTTGTGATATTTCTTTGCATTGCTTGTTCAAGACATTCTCTTGCAAATGTTAACGATGTAGGTTCTGCTAGTTCTGCACAGAAATCTTCTAACATACCAGAGTCTTGATTGTTTGGCATGAGCCAAAATCCAAGTTTAGGTTCATCTATCGAACTCTCAACTATTGTTCCATGGGCATCGGGTTTTATTGGAAATATATAATTGTAATGCTTTAATTTACCTTTTATGCCCTCCCATCTGCCAGTCACAGAATTATCTGCATCGAGCATCACACCTATCACTTGAGGAGGATTAGGGCGTACAATTAAGGCATTAAGTCGTTTCAAAACTCCAACATCTGAACCACATTGATATATGCCAAAAGTTTGCGGTACGGTATGAGCAGCACATAAAGCCATTACAACATGGCAATCATTATCGCCTTCAACGAGTAATACTTTATCTATATCTTGTTTACAAATATCCCTCATACTACTCATCGCACTTCAACATCCATCTCAATAGCGTCAGTGAGTGTCTCAGATGTATATTCTGTTGCCCTAATAAACTCATCTTTTGCATCAAGTCGAAAGAAAGTGCCTAGCATAGGGTATTTATTCCATATACTGTCAAATCCTACAATACAATCCCGGCTATGCGTTGTAGCAAAAACTTGAACATTCAGCCTCTGTGATAGCTGAAAAACAATGTCCCACACGTTTGGTTGTACACTCCAGTGTAATCCATTTTCAAATTCATCAATTAAGAGAATCCCATTTCTAGCATTTACTAGAGCAACAATTATATGAAATAAACGGGTGATACCGTCTCCCATACTTTTGAGAGGTAATGGTTCATCAATTCCTTTAATTTTGACTAGGGGAATACGATTATCACTGGAACGACCTCTACTGACATCTTCTACAAAAGCAACTCCAGAAACTCGATTATCAATCAAACCAAGTGCAGAAATAACCTCTGACTCTAAATTAGTTAAACTTGTTAAATCCCAAAGAGCTGCTAATTTTCGATTAGGTATATTTTCCGTCGAAACAATTTGCCATATATATTTGAATTCGGATTCCTGTCTTTCATAAAAAATTCTAGAAGTACGTCTAATCTCTTTTACATTCTTATCTAATGTAAAAAGCCTTCTAGTTATTTTTCCTTCTTCTGCTATCAGAAAAATTTCAACATTAGATAAGTCCTCATCAAATTCTATATTAGAAACGCGAATTTTTCTGATAGCACCTTCGGGATCATTCTGATTCTGATATGCGGCAACACCAATATGAAGCTTTTTCTCTGAAGAAACTTCCCCAAGCGAAATACCCTTTTCTCCTACTTTAGGCAATTTGTGACCAAAGAAAAGATGCCGTACAGAATTACCGAGAATATTTTTATCATGAGGTTGAGCTTCGCTAAACCAATTCTCTTGCCTATAATCTATAAGATCGAGAAGGATAGTGGAAGAAGCATTACTCGCATAAAGCTCTACTGCTTCGAGAAACGTACTTTTACCAGAATTATTTTTGCCAACAAATAGATTGACGCGACTTAAGCTTCCAACTTTAAGGTGTTGAAATAGCCTAAAATTATGTATTTCAAAGGACTCCAGCATACAAAATCCTATAATCTCTTCCACTAGCTTACAAGATACTAAACTAGATGAAGAGATTATGCTGGACTACTACAACTTAATGTTAATGTCGATGATGGTAATGACTGAAGCTTGGACCATAGGTAGCAAGCAGATTTTGGGGTGAAAGTGCGATTTCGGGTTTACCTGTACAAACTATGGTTTGGTTGAGACAGATGACGCGATCGCAATGTCGATTTACCATATCAATATCGTGGGAAACCTGCAAAACTGTCCACCCTTCTTGTTGTTTTAATTCGTTGAGTAAGTCGTAAAATTCGGCTGTACCCTGGACATCAACTCCAGCAAAGGCTTCATCTAATATTAGTAATTTTCGTGACATTACTAAACAATAAGCTAGTAATACCCGTTTAAATTGTCCTCCACTTAAGGTTCCTATTGCTTGATTTCGCAAGTGTAATGCATCGGTTCGTTGCAGAGCTTGTTCGACTGCGGCTAGTTTTTCCCGATCTTGCTTGAAGAAATTCGGAAAAAGTAAATTTCTAATTTTTCTATTGTTTTGCTTTTTTGTTTTCACCCATCCTAAACTGACTAATTCTCCAACGGAAATCGGAAAACTGCGGTCAAAAATAAAGTTTTGTGGCATGTATCCGATTTGATGACGCAATTTTCCTAATCGCGAAATTGGACGACCAAATATATTAATTGTACCGCTAGTATGGGGAATTAAATCTAATATAGCTTGTACTAATGTACTTTTACCTGCACCATTTGGACCCACTATTGCAGTGTTAGTTCCCGACATTAATTCAAATGAAACATCTCGAAGCGCAAGATAATTACTCTGATACACAGTTAAACCTTCGACTTTCAAAACAGCATCATCAATTGTCATTGTTCAAAACTAATTATTCACAGATTGCATGTTATGAACAAGACTTACGCATGTGAAGTTAAAAACCTAGTTTATTCGTATAAACTAGTTGTCAAAATAACGATTTTGTATAGAAACCGTTTTTTTTGCGTAAGTCCTAATAAATTAGGAGTTATGAGTTATTTATTAATTAATTGAATTTTAGTTAAAAATTTTAATAACTAATTTTTAATTCTTAATTTTTAATTCCTAATTCAAAACTCCTAACTTATAATTCCTATTTACAAGCAGATTCCAAGGTTTTGAGATTTTTTCTCATTGCTTGAAAATAATATTGCGGGTCTTGCTCACCTGATTCTAAAGAATCAATTTCTTGCAATGTCAAATTTAAGTCTTTAGAAAGACTATTCAATAATTTATTGTCCGTTCCTGGTTCACCAAGTAAAGTTTTAACTTTGTATTTTTTGACTGTATTTACTACTTTTTGAATGTCATCTGGCGCTAGTTTATCTTCTGGTATTTCCACAACCGCAACTTGTTTGAGATTATAGCGTTTAGCTAGATATGGATATGCATCATGAAAAGTAATAAAAGTACAATTGGGTGTTTTTTGTAAAACTTGTTGAAATTCACCATTCAAATTATCCAATTCCTGAATATACGCTGCTGCATTTGCTGCGTATGTCGCTTTATTTGCTGGATCTACTGCAATTAAACCATCACGAATATTGGTCACTTGCTGCTTTGCTAAAATTGGGTCTATCCAAACATGTGGATTACCTTCTGCATGTTCATGTTCGTGTTCATGTCCTTGTTCTTTCACGGCTTTTTCGACGGGAGAGATTTGATTCAAAGCTTGAATTCCTTTACTCGCATCTATTTGCTTTAACTTGCTGTTCTGAGCATTTTTTACCGTATCTTCGAGAAATTCTTCAAGCCCCAAACCATTTTTTACTAGCATATCTGCTGATGAAATTGCTTTGACATTTTCTGGTGTCGCTTGATACTCATGTACCTCTGCCCCTGGTGGAATTAAGGTTTCTACATTTGCCGCATCTCCCGCTACTGCTTTGGTAAACCAGTACATTGGTAAAAATGTTGTCACAACCTTTTTCTTAGATTCACTTGCGACTAATGAGGGTGTCGCACCTAGTTCTTGCGTCGGGAAAGTTGTAGTTTGGTTACTCGGTGACTGACTACAAGCGGTGGTAATCCCCATAAGAGAAATAGTAAATAAAGATACAATACTACGTTTACTCTCGGTTCTCATTTGCATATAACTATTCACTCCTTTTTGCTACAGGCATGATTGACAACTAAGCTAATTTTAATGTAAATACATTACTTGTAAAAATTATTCTCATTCTCTAATATGCGTTATTGTATCTAAAGCTGATGTTTGAATAAATCTGTATTTTGGAGGTTCGCATTGTTTTGCTGCATTTTTTGCATGCAGAACTGAGGATTATAAATTTTTTATTAAGGTTGTAGTTAAGTAATGCTTAATACTAAATATTCTATTGAGAATATTTTTTGATAAATTTGCTTTCTTAAGCACATTTCTGGTAATAAATAATAGTGAATGTGAGGAGTTATGATGCGAAATTTTAGGAGACTGTTAGTTGCTAGTCCGGCAATTCTTTTAGCAACTATAGCAGTAAATTCAACAGTTCTTGCCCAAGAAGTGACACGCGAATCAACCACTTCTGTAAGTGAGACTCCAGTAAATCTAATAGGAAAGATTAGTGAATCGACTGCGATCGCACAGGTGACTTCGGTGTCACAGCTATCGGACGTACAACCGACAGATTGGGCATTCCAAGCATTACAATCGTTGGTTGAGCGGTATGGATGTATTGCAGGGTATCCGAATGGAACCTATCGTGGTAACAGAGCAATGACACGCTATGAGTTTGCCGCAGGTTTGAATGCTTGTTTGGAACGGGTAAATGAATTGATTGCGACTGCGACTGCTGATTTGGTGCGTAAGGAAGATTTAGATCGGTTACGCAGGTTGCAAGAGGAATTTTCGGCAGAATTGGCAACATTGCGTGGACGTGTGGATGCATTGGAAGCAAAAACTGCTGAGTTGGAAGCGAATCAATTTTCGACTACGACTAAGTTACAAGGTCAGGTAGTTGGTGTCATTAGCGATGTTTTTAGTGGTGACACTGTTAATGGTGTTAGTCCGAAGAAGGATAATAATACCACCTTGGGAGCTAGGGCACGGATCGAATTTGTCACTAGTTTTACCGGGAAAGATACCCTATTTACCCGGATTCAGGCTAATAATATTCTTGGTCCCGAAATTGGTACACAAGAAGGTTCCTTGTTTTTTGCAGGGGATGAAGGTAATTTGAATGCTAGCATTGATGCTTTGTGGTACAAGTTTCCCTTAGGCAAGAGTACAGAAGTAATTGCGATCGCAAATGCTGGTGCTGCTGATGATGTAACTAGCACTATCAATATCTTCGATGGAGATGGTGCATTTGGTGCGCTTTCAACCTTTGGTACTCGCAACCCTATTTACTATCAAATGGATGGTGCGGGTTTGGGGATAAACCAAAGTTTTGGGGATAAGTTGTCTCTAAGTTTAGGATATTTGGCTAGTGAGTCGAATAATCCCGCACCAAAAGCTGGTTTAACCGATGGTGCTTATGGAGCTTTAGCCCAATTAACCTTTAAACCGAGCGATCGCATTTCGGTGGGTTTGACCTACATTAATTCTTACAGGCAAGAACTCGGTGCAGGTAGCTTCCGCGCCAATCCAATTTCTGCACTCAGTACGGTAGACTTTGATGGCGATGGTTTAGAAGATGGTTTAGATGTACCATTCTCTAGTAACTCCTACGGTTTACAGGCTTCTTTGGGCATCAGTGATAATATTGTTTTAGGTGGTTGGGTTGGATACACTAATTCGCGAAATGTTTCCACCAAAGGCGGTTTGGTAGACCGTGGAACCCTTGATATTTGGAACTGGGCAGTAACTCTTGGTTTCCCTGACTTGGGTAAAAAAGGTAACTTAGGTGGTGTAATTGTGGGTATGGAACCGAAGGTTACAGGTTCTAGTATTGATGGATATGGTAAAGACCAAGATACTTCGTATCACATTGAAGCTTTTTATCAATACAAAGTCTCTGAGAATATTACTATTACCCCAGGTGTGATTTGGCTGACAGCACCCGACCACAACAATAATAATGATGATGTTGTCATTGGTGCGTTGCGTACTACGTTTAGTTTTTAGAAGAAGGCAGAAGTCAGGAGACAGAAGCCAGGAGGCAGAAGTCAGGAGGTGAGTCATTCTGGTATCAGCGAACTGACGTTAATTAATTTGATTCTTATACCTAAATTCTTGCCAAGTCGTAGAAAATCACCTTTGCGTCTTGGCTTTATTTTTTCAATAAAAATGCGTAAGCATTTGTACTATTAAGTATAATAAATTTTGATTTCTGCGTAATAGCTTCAGTAGTATTTGTGATATAGTAAATATCATCGGCAGAGAATAAAATTGACCAGTTTACCACAACTGGTCAAGCTTAAGTCTAATTTATCTTCTCAGTAGAGTATGTCCCGCTTGCGCGTCTCAAAGCGCACCAGGAAACTTTTCTTAACAATATTGTAACAGTCAACACAGAATTTTAGTTGACATTTTCTAAAAAAAAAGTCAATTTTTGTTGCGATCGCTCGGCTAACGGGAGGTTTATCTTTCTCTGTCTTTGTGAATAACTTGAGAAATCAGTACAAAATTGCGATCGCAGTTCCATTTATATCACATGTAGGGGCGTAGCTAGCTTCTGGGTTTCGGAGTACGGTTGTTCGTCCAAATCTGAAATTTGTGCGATCGCGCCATAATTCCATAATAAAGGAGGGCGAACAGCCGTTCGCCCTTACAATAAATGTATTACGTAGGGGCGTAGCTAGCTTCTGGGTTTCGGAGTACGGTTGTTTGCCCAAATTATATCGGTTGTTCGTGCAAATGATATCGGTTGTTCGTGCAAATTAAAATGAATCGCCTATTATTTATTTCTGGCTAATTGCGGTTGTCCCCAATGATGCGTTCGTTTTTATAGATGGCAATTCCTGGTTTTGCACCTTTGGGTTTATAAACGTGCTTGGGTTGGGTATAAACCACGGGAACTTGTTCGCTTTGACGAGCGCGACTGTAATAGGCTGTAAGATTAGCAGTGTATTGTAAATCGATTTCATCGGGGACTTTGCCGGGTTGAAGTCGTAAAAGAACGTGACTACCGGGGATTTCTTGGGTATGGAACCATAAATCATAATCGTTAGCAACGCGAAATGTAAGTTGGTCATTTTGACGGTTGTTGCGTCCAATGAGGATTTCAAAACCACTGGGGGTACGATCGCGTCTAAAATTAACGCTTGGTTCATCGCGATTACGAGCTTTGTAACCTGTGTCTTCGAGGTATTTTTGCGAAACCAATTCGTCGCGAATTTCTTCTAAAGCTTGTAAATCTTCGGCTGTTTGATAGGTTTCAATTTGGGCGATCGCAGCTTCGACTTGTTCGAGATAGGTAATTTCGGCGTTAACTTCTGCTAATAATGGTTCTACGGCTGCCCTTGCCCTTTTTAATTTTTGATGCTTTTTGTAGAGGATTTGGGCATTAACTACGGCGTTTTTATCGGGTTCAAGTGTTATGGTTACGGATTTCCCGGTTTCAAAATCTGCCAGTGTCATCTCTTTCATTCCCGGTTCCCAGGTATGGAGATGTGCCATTAATAAATCGGCTTTTTCGCGGAATTCATCAGCGCGATCGCTTTGTTTTAGTTTATCGGTAAAGGTATTTGCCTTTTGTCGCAGCTTTTCCAAAAAATTGTTAAGCTTCTGACTCAATTGGTGGCGCAACTGGGAAAATATTAATTGATTAAACTGGCTCGTGTAGTAGCTATTTACCAATTCTTGAGTACTGACAGCGTTCTCGATTCCACCCCAACCAAGGACGTTGTAACCCAACTCTAAAAAAACTGGTTCAAATTGGTTTTTCTGCAAACGTTGTAACCATTCCTGCCAGCGTTGAAATAAATTTTGCCATTGTTCCAAATTCAGCGATTCGGTGTTTGCTTCCAAGTCAAGATTTGCAGCGATTAACATCGACTGAATCAAAGCTGGGGATGTACCGCGATAATTTTTCAGTAATTGTTTTTTTAATCCACCTGGTACTAAACTTACCCTTTCTTGCCAAAGTTGAAAAGATTCCCCCAAACTAGGTATGGTGTTCGTCATTCTAGGTGGTGGTTCGTACCCTTGCCCCGTGAGTACAGTACGAACACTTGATTGTTGTTGATTTACTTGGTGAGCAGTGGTAATAATCTCATTTTTAGCATTTGTCAGCACCACATTACTATACTTGCCCATGATTTCCACATAAACATGGTACAGAGCATCCTCACCAGGACGACGGGCAAATTGCAAATCTACAACCCGTTCCCAAGGAGATGTAGCTGCAATTGCCACCAATGCTAAACCATTTAACTGACTGAGTAACTGCTGGCTAAAAGCGAAAGTATCGGGAATGCGGGGAGGAGCATCACCAATATGCAAACGTGCAGCTTGGGGATGCCAAGAAATCTCCAGCCAACCCCGTCCTTGGAGCGTGCGGAGTGCCATACTAATTGTGTTGCGATCGCGTTGATAAACTTGTTCGAGACGCGATGGTAAAAAGTTTTGGCGCAGTTCGCTACAAACCGCAGTCAAGGTAGTAAAGTCAAAAGATTGCACGGCAAATGACGATTGTGGTTTCAGCTTCGTCTATTGGAACATTTTACTTGGCAAAAGTCCATTCTAATGTCTTGATCGGTGCTGTTTGTAGTACTGCTGTGAGTTCGTCGTTATTTTCAAATTGCAACTGTTCCACATGACAAGCTTCGACATGAACGCTAAACTCATTTTCAGCAAAAGCCCAAGGCATAACCGTTAAATTACCATCACTGCGCTGCAAAATATCATAACGCTGTCCGTCACCATCTTTGGCGATTTCCAAAGCGCGATCCCCCACAGGAATTTCATTATTGCAGAGAATTAGAGATAGGCGATCGCACCACTGGAAGAATGCGTAGGCTTTTGCGGCATCGTCTTTAGTAATCTTTAATTCTTTACGCCATTTTTCTTGATTTTGTAATTGCTCGTCAAGGAAAGCGTCTATTTCTTTTGATTCTCCGCGTTTTCCCTCAGTCAAAAAACTTAAATGCATCGAAATTAACATTGCTACCCAACGTCCACGATACCGAGCATTTTCGGTAAGTTTGTACATGCGGTCTAAATCTGTCTCTTTCTCCAAGGTAAAATCGCGAGGAGCTCCCACTGCGGTAAGGTGGTTTCCTTCCCATTCTTTTTCTAAGTCATCATGGTGGGAAATTGCTGCGATCGTTTCTAACCAACGTTTAGGACGGAGTTTTGGATGCCAATGTCCGGCAATTTGGGCAGCAAGCAAAGCATGGGCACGATGATAAATTATTTCCCAGCCTTTTTCATGTTGGTTAACTATCATGAATAAATTGGAGCCTTCGTGTAATATAAGTTTGCATTCCAGTTTTGCAAAAGCCAAGTTTCTCATTCATCTACCCAGAGTTAGGAAGTCAAGAATCAGAAGTTAGAAGTCAGAAGTTTGGAGTTTGGAGTTTGGAGTTAGGAGTTAGAAGTTAGGAGTTTGGAATTAGGAGTTAGGAGTTAGAAGTTGGCTAGAAGAATACAGAATAAAGAATTGTTTATTTGCAAAGCTTTTAGAGCATGTTTGAAAAGTTTTGAAAGGTATAATTTGTCATTCTGAGTGGAGCCTTGCGGAACGAAGAATCTGGGTTTGAACCCACGTACTGAGATGCTTCGTTCCTCAGCATGACACAGAAGGAGACTTTTCAAACACCCTCTTAGACTAAGTAAAGAGTTTACTTATTTACACTGTAATATGCTTGCGATATACCGACCGTATTAAGCTCGCGAACTATTAATGACTAAGGAATAACCAATATGCAAACCATCAAAAACAAAAATTTGATTAATTTTCAACGAAAGCTAACACCTTATTTATTTTTATTACCCGCATTATTTATATTAGGTTTTACGGTATTTATACCTGCGCTACAAGCTTTTTATTTAACGTTTAATCGCGTTCAAGATATTAGCGGCACACAAACAGAATGGGTTGGTTTTGCTAATTTTATCAGACTGTGGAATGATGCTGTATTTTGGAAAACATTGGGAAACACCATATTATATTTAATCGTGGTAGTCCCAATTTTAGTAATTGTACCTTTAGGGTTAGCAATATTAGTCAATCAAAAACTGCGGGGTATAACTTGGTTTCGTGCTGCGTACTATACACCAGTTATTATTTCGATGGTTGTTGCTGGAATTGCGTGGAATTGGTTGTATGAAGAAAAAGGTTTAATTAATCAATTTCTAACTAATTTAGGAATTATCAAAGAAGGTATTCCTTGGTTAACTGACCCTAAGATTTCCCTGTATAGTGTTATGGCTGTAACTGTGTGGAAAGGCTTGGGTTACTATATGGTAATTTATCTCGCTGGTTTACAATCAATTCCTGCGGATATCTACGAAGCTGCATCGATTGATGGTTCTGTTGGTGTGATGAAACATTTTGATATTACGTTGCCGTTGATGCGACCTTATTTAGCTTTAGTTGCGGTGATTTCGGCAATTTCTGCCACTAAGGTATTTGAAGAAGTTTATATTATGACCCAAGGTGGTCCACGAAATAGTTCTAAAACAATTGTTTATTATTTGTATGAGCAGGCATTTTCCAGTTTAGAAATTAGCTATGCTTGTACGATTGGTTTAGTTTTATTTTTGATTATTTTGGCACTATCGGTTTTACGGTTATCTCTTGAAAATTCTGGTAATTCATAAGTATATTGGATAAATATGGAGGGTAAAATATGGAGGGCAAACAGCCGTTTGCCCCTACGGGTATTGCTATGCCAGATTTAACTAAACTTTCTTCAAGTTTATGGTTTTAAAATCTTCTTTCAAACTCAATAACTGCGCGATTGTCATCAAATAAATTGGTTGATGCACGAACGCGAAACTCTCGATTAATTCGATAATTAATACCCCATTGTACCGGGTCACTAGCAGTTATAATTTTTAGTGCTGATGCTGAAAATCTTGGGGAAATATCAACACCTGCTTCGGCAGCTAATTCTAAACTAGAAAAATTTCTACCTGCTTCAGGATTTTCAGAAATAACAGTTGGAAATATGCGAAATTCACTTAAGCCGAATGTATTTGCAATTTGATTAAATGCACTTTGAAAATTATTAAATACTGCCGAACCAGCAATATTAATTAAGCCTAATGTGCTATCAGCACTGCGTCCTTGAGTATCTACAAATCCTCCACCAAGTAAGGCAACAATTTCGTTTTGGCTGCGAGTCGGATTACTTGTAAGTTCAAGATTATTATTTAACTGACTAGCTGCACCTTCGATTTTAGCTTCAACCCGAACACTTTCTAATGCCGCAAATCCTGTTGTATTAGTACGGCTCAAATCACCACTTTGAACAATATCTAAAACTCTTGCAAATAACTGAATATCTAATTCTGGGTCACGCGGTTGGCTTCTTCTAAAAATAGCTTTGTGTTTGTAACCCCGTGCTAATTTAAATTGTGTTGTAAATAAATTCACGCCACCTGACCTGAGTCTAATTTCTCCTTCAGGGATGGGGTCTGTAAACGAACCCGTCAGATTTAGACTACCTGTAGCGATGAAATCTAGAATGGGTGGACGGGTAATTTTAACATTATTTCCCAGGGTTAATTTTAAGTTATTAAATCTAGTTTGTGTGTTGTTGTTTTCTGCCTCTTGCTGTTGAATTTGTTTGAGTAAATTGATTGATGAACTACTATTTTCCGGGTTATTATCGGTCGATTCAGAGAGTAATACTTGACCGTTACTTAGTTTGATATCACCACCAACTAATGGGTCAAGGGCTGAACCTGTAATTTGCAAGTTACCGCTCACAACACCTTGATATAAACTTTTGAGATTTAATGCTAATTGATCGAGGCTAATGGTAAAAGGATTGGTAACTTTTAATTCATTATTGGAGATGGGAATTTCACCGGAAGCAGCTATTTTTCCCCGGCTAAATTTACCTGCAAGATTTTCAACTATGATACGGTCAAAATCGAATTTTGCATTACCAGCAACATCAGTGAGTTTTCCTGGTAATGCTTGTGCTGAAAATGTAGCTTTATTTAAGTTAGCAATACCATTTAAAATCAGTTGGTCACGAGTTCCTTTGACTTGTAAATCGACTTCCCCTTCACCGTTTTCAAAGGTTAATTGATTGGTAAATAGGTTTAATACTGCTAATCCTTGATTTTTGACTTTGACATCAAGATTGATTTGATTATCTTGAGGTGGAGGTGATAGGGGAAATTGGTAGGGAATACCTCCTGCGATCGCAACGGGTTCGGAACCCACAACATTGATATTGCTATTAAAATTTAAACGTCCGTTTCTGTAGTTAAAGCTAGCATCAGCCGATCGCACTCCTTTGGCGTTTAATGTGCCGTCGCTGATGTTAAAATCACCTTGGGCTTGGGGATTGGTTATGCTTCCAGCGATCGCAGCTTGTCCACTGAGATTTCCTGTTAACCCAACTGGTAATTTGACGAAGTTACTGAGGATTTTAACGGGGAAATTTGCTACCCGGAATGTTCCCGATTGTTCTTGACCTCCGAGGCTTCCTGTAAAAGCTAGGAGCCGATTTTTTGATTCGACACGTAAGGGTTGAAAACGTAAAATTTTGTCGCTAAAGTTACCTTGAGCAATGATTTTTTGGGCGACAAAATACCGATTTGGGTCGTTTTCCTGTCCCCAAATAAAGTTTTGACCGTTTAATTTAAAGTCTGCGTTAAGTCCGGTTGCTGTGGCAGTATCAAAGGTAATTTCACCGTTAAAAATTCCTTTTAAGTCTGCTAAATCGGGAATGGGTGATGCATCACGTCGTTGCTGTTGTTGTTTATCGGATATGGCAACAAGTTCGGCAAATCTTTGGAGTTGGAATAACAACAGTTTTTCATCTGGAGGTTGTTTAACTTCGGGTATTTGCTCGATGCGAGCCAAAGTTGTATTGTTGGGTAAACTTGCAGGTTTTGTATTACCCAAATCAGCAGCATTGCCAAAGTCTTTTTCTCCGATTCCCCGTCCTAAATCTGCAACTTCAAAGATTTGTAATGTTGTCAAAACATCTTGGATATCACCTTGATTAACTGAAAATGTACCTTGAACTTGGGGAGTTGTCGCAGTGGGAATAATGCTACCAACAAAGGCATAACGGCTGTTATTTTTGATAAAATTGCTATTCTCCAGGGTCAATTTACCTTGGTTGTAGCTAAAAATCGCATCCAGACTATTACCCCTGAGTCTACCAACTCGAGGATTTGCGATCGCAATATTCCCATTTGCCGCAAAAGTTTTTTGGTTAACCTGAAAATTCCCGGTTAAAGTTCCACCCACACCACCAGAAATAAATGGGTTACTTGGTAAGCTTAAACTTAGTGCCGTAATTGGGAAATTACCAACTTTGGCAATGATATTTTCCCCCTGGGTTTGTCCGATAGCGGTTGCATCTTGCCAGCGTACCGAAAAGTTTTGCGGACGATTATTTGCATCTAAATTAAATGCAATTGCGTCTTTCTTTCCGGCAACATTCAATTTCAACCCGCTTGTGCGATCGCTAAGAATATTTCCCGCTAATAAAGGTTCAAAAGCAAACTTATTTACCGTTAATCCCCTCAGTGCCACCTGTCCTTGTAAATTCGGTACGGGCAAATTCCCGGTAATCTTGCCTGTAAAGTCAGCATTCCCAACTAAATCAACCCCATTCGGCAAATTTCCCGGTAATCTCTTTAAATTGTAATTTTTTGCCTCCACATCCAAATTTAACCCCGTAATTACCGGGAATCCTTCACCTTTTGCATTCGCAGTAATATACCCCCGTGCAGTCACATCCCGCGATTTTGCCCTCTCAACAACCAACCTTTCCCCATTCCAACCAATATTTGCCGTCAGGGGTTGTTGAATACCCGCTAAACCCTGGGAAAATTGCACTTGACCAGCAGCAGCCAAATTCGCCAAACTGAAATTATTCACATTCCCCGCAACTTGGAGATTTCCCCCAAATAGCCCTTCTAACTGCGGGTTAACACGATTTAACTGGACTCCAGAACCACTCACCAAAGCTTGATAACGTCCCTTCGCAAGTCGAATATTAGTCGCATTCACAATTCCACCGGCAACATTCAACCTGCCTTGACCAGTTAACTCAATATTCTCCGGTTTAAACGAGTCTACAGTTCCCGCAACATTAAATTGACCATTTAAACCACCCTGTACCTGGGGAGGAAGCTTGACAAAACGCTGTAAAGGGACATTACTTGCCTGTACCTGCGCTTGATAACGTCCCTTGTCGAGTAAAATATTCCCAGCATTAAAACTACCCCCACCTACATCTAACCTCGCTTTTCCCCTTGCTTGAATCGCAGGCAGTTGGAACGAATCAACCGTACCCGCAACTTGGAAATCTCCCGTTACCCTACCCTGAACCTGCTGGGGAACTTGCGCTAGCTGCTGAACATCAGAACCATTAACTTGTAACTGCGCTTGATAAACACCCTTATCTAAGCGAATATTATTAACACCAACAGTTCCACCACCCACCGCAAGACGGGCATTTCCCCGACCTTGAATCGTTTTTAAAGTAATATTATCCCTACTGCCAGCAATTTGAAACGTTCCAGCCAGAGGATTTTGTAATACAGGTGCAGATTCCTTCAAAACACGGGATAAACGCACATTATTAGCAATAAATTGTGCAGCAAAATTTTCCTGATTAAATCTTACCTGGGAAAGGGCAACCCGACCCCCACCAAGATTAATCCCGGCATTTTCCGACTCAATCCCAGCAATTTTAAACGGGGCAGTATTGCCAGCGATGAGTAAACGACCATCAAACGTGACATTCGTCAAGTTAATATTTTCAGATTGTTCCTTATTCACAAACTGCTCGACAGGAATACCCGAAGTATCAGCAGTCACTAGCCATTGGTCATTAGCCCATCTACCCCCAGCTTTAACCTGACCACCCGCCACATTTAACGCCACATTGCGAAAATCCACACTGCGATCGCTATTAACAATCGTCTCCCCAGTTCCCGGATAAGTGCCATTGGGAGCCTGCCATTGGACAGTTGTTTGGATGTTTCCAGATGCACCACTTCCCGATGTCCCCGTTCCCGGTATTCCGGCAATTTGGGCAGTCGCAGCAACAGCACCAATTTGAAAATTCGGAGTTACATTGTAAACCTTGGCAACGGCATCCCCCGGAATATTCCTAGCCGTCAGATTAAAATTTACCTGGGGGTTTTCACCAATCCGAACTTGACCACTTCCCCGAATATCCCCACCAACAACAGCTTGACCTTGAATATCGCGAAAATTAATTAACCCCGCACGGGTAGCAAACTCAAACTTCGTCGTCAAATTCTTCAAATCAAGCTTATCAATCTTCGCATTGGCGATTGCATTCACCTTCCCCGACACCAAAGGCTCTTCAATATCACCCGTCACCAGTAAATCTGCGGTCAAATTTGCCACAACAGCCAAAGGGAACTTGACCTTGAGCGTTTCTTGAACATTAGCCGCACTCGCCGAATTTACCCTTGCCGCTAACTTATAACCAGCTTTGCGATCGATAGTTCCATTCGCCACCAAAGGCACTTTGCCATAATTACTAACGACATTCTCCAGCTTAATTTCCGTTCTATCGAAGCCGATTTTACCCTGACTTTTGGCAAAAGGATAAGGCATTTTTCCAACTTGGACTTGCAAATTTGTCGCGATCGCATCTCCAAATAATAAAGGTGTTTGCTCTCCTGCCGCTTGTACCCGCAAATCACCCTTAATAGTGCCTTTCTGTAAACCTACGGGTATTCGCACAATTTTCGCAATATCAGATGCCTGTATCCCATCAACTTGCAGCAGTTCTACATTGTGTATGGCTCCCTTGGGACGAGTTTCCCCACGGACAAAAATACTACCACCATTTTTTGGCTTACCTGCCACCTCATACTTAATCAGTTGGTTAGTATCCAACAACTGAGCAACCCCATTAACTTGGGAGAAAGCAACTTGATTGAGGGGAGATTGGCTAGAAGTTGGTTGCACTTCCGATCTCTTTTCCCCTAACTTCAAGCTGGTAAAAGATGAAGCCAAAACCAAATTGCCATTACGAAAACGAATTTTATCGAGGTCAGTTTTAATAACCGCGCTTTTACCAGGAGGTTGAATTTTAGTACCGAGCCAACGACCTTGGGAATCTTGTTCGACGTAAAGATTGGGATTAACGAGGGTGACATCAAGCTTTAAGCGTCGCTGAAAAATTAATTGCCAAATATCGAAACTAGCATCAACAGCTTCCACTGTGGCATTATCGGGGTCACTATCCGTCGCTGGAATCGAAGAACTACCAAACCGTACCCCAGAAAGGGAAAATTCCTTGACTGCTCCCAATTTTACCGGACGGTTGAGGGTATTGGTCAAATTTTGCTGTGCCAGAGGTGCTAAATCCTCTTGGATAAACTTTTGTAACCACCAAGCACCACCAACCAATCCAATTACCAAAATCCCACCCAAAGCCATACTGCCACGGGTTAACATCATTAACCAAAATCTTCGATTGCTGCGAGATGGAGAATTGGGATTTGTCTTCGACTCAGGGGGAGTTTCGTGATTGGGAAAGTTACTCATGGGATTTTACTATTTACGCGCCGAGTCTAGTTGACACACTGAAATAATGCACTAGCTGGGATACTATGGTGCTGTGTTACATACAGAATATAAACCAGGATACAAAGCTATTGGGATTTTGGCGATTAGCTACAAGACCGAATAGTTCAGTTAAAGTACAAAAATGAGGTTTATAGTTAGGTGGAGTCTTGTCAAAAATCAAAACTTTCTGCGGATTTTGGCATGATTCCAGCTGGGAACGAAACAACCACCCAAAAAAATATAAGTTTTAAGTTCATATTCAAACCTATATTCAAACCTATATTCTGTATGCGTAGCAATTTAAAGCTATCGGGAAAGTTGTTAAGAAAGTAGGAATTGTTGTCTAGACCTTTCTTTTCGTACTACCTAAAACTTTAATATGAATAAGTTAATTTAAAAAGGACTGGTCATTACATCAATGCGTGTCTTTGTATTACTTTTTAATGCCCGGACTGAAAATGAAGGTATCCACACAATTCAAGTTGGCGATCGCAATAAGATACTCATGTTCGAGTCTCAAGATGATGCCGAGAGTTTTGCCATAATGCTTGATGCTCAGGATTTTCCCGTACCCACAGTGGAAGCAGTCGATTCTGAAGAAATCGAAGAATTTTGCAAAAGTGCTGACTACGACTGGGAAATTGTCCCCCCGGATGGTTTCGTCAGGGTTCCAGAAATCAATCTTGAGGAAACTGACTGGAAACCCGATGGTGATGATGACACAGCCAGCAATACCATTACCAGCAACCCGGATACGGAAACCGAGCCAGAAATCCCCGACAGCGAACTCGACAGCATCCGTCGCCGACTTGAAGGGCTGTTATAAAAAAGCTAGAGGATTTAAAGAAAGATTATTTAGGGAAAGACTATAGAGACGACCCACCGGGTCGTCTGTACTATGGGATCGATGCCCAATCCCCGATGCCCAATCCCCAATCCCCAATCCCCCAATCCCCAATACAGAATATGCAGGAACGCGGACATCTTTTTAACCGAGCAAGTTTAACCCCGAATAGTTTAAACCTAGACCAACT
>JAAUPE010000078.1 GCA_012034595.1 Calothrix sp. CSU_2_0
TATTTGTATTTTATAAAATCAAAGTATTTAATTATTTAATTTTGCACTATTTTAAAAATGTTTAAATAGGTTTTTATGTAATCAATAAATCAGTAAAGTAGAGATATAAAAATATAGACTTTAATCTGTTTGTTCCCAGTTTTTATCCTGGGAACAAAAATATGAAATAGTATTAAGAAAAGAGTAATTTACAATCCAAAATTTAAACCGCTATTATTGCTTTCCAAATGGTTGTCCCCAGTATTTCCAATTTTCTTTATTAAATGGAGATTTCCATTTTTGAATTAATGATAGTTCTAACTGTTGTCGTGCTTTAGTTTGGATTGGTGCATCCCACCAAAAACCCATATTTACTGCTGTTTTTAACTCATGTCGATAATGCAAATCGAGATAATTTTCGATATACCGCTTACAGTCGTGAACACCCTTCCAACGCTGATTTGATTTACAGGTTTCACCAATATATAATAACAAATTTGTTGACACATCAATGACGAAATATAAACAAGCTTGTCCCGGACTATCTACTGGTAATCTATAAAAAGATAGGGCAGATAATTGTGTCGTAAATGGGTCGATAATATCTGGATCGACATGAGATTTTGGTAAGCTAAATAAACTTACTTGTTGATTTGATTCGCTTGTTCTTACCTGTTGTTGATGGATGACTATTTTTTGCTTCCACTTGGTTAGTGTTTTCCCATCCATCAATAACACAGGAGTTCGGTTTGAATGCGATATCCGCAATTCATTTGGTGAGAACAAGTCTAATTGATTTGTCTCCAATCGCAATCCCCAAGATTTAACTTGCAATATAACTTGGGAATCCTAGCACTGAAATGTTCTGCATGTTAACAATATTCATGTACTATTAAATACTTATAGAGATGGGGAAAGCTTGAAAAGTAGGGGTTAAAGGGTAAAAGAGAGTGTTAGAGAGTACAAAGTAAAACATCCAGACTTTCTTGTGTTTTTCCCATTCTGGACACAATTTAGACAAAATTTATAAATATTGCGATCGCGCAACCGCAACATAAAACCATTGCTAAAACCATCTGTTCACGAGATAGCGCGTATTTATTGCGCTAAACGTCGTCCTAAACTTCAAAATTGACTGTTAGTAATTAAAAGCAAGTTCGTGCATTGCACAGTTCAATTTAAGAACATCTGGTGAAAGGCTGTAAACTAGGTATTTTAATAAGCCGATGGCGGGATTTGAACCCGCGACCGCTCGATTACGAATCGAGTGCTCTACCACTGAGCCACATCGGCGCAAACAATCGTTAATAGTAGCACAATAACATCAATCATGGTACAACCAAATTCGCCAAAAGGCACTAACAAGCAACTCGATCGCGAAACCTATGCTCGTCTCAAAGCTGAAATAGACGCACCATATCGGGGTTTGCGAAGATTTTTCTATTTTGCAGCTGCTGGTTCGGGATTTGTTGGTGCATTTATTTTTATTACCCAAATCTTAGCAGGACGGGATGTCGAAACTGCTTTATCTAATTTGGGTGTACAAGCAGCAGTTATTGCGATCGCTGCATTTTTATGGCAATGGGAACAACGGCAAGAGGAGAAGGGAAAGAAGGGAAAAGGGAAATAGTAGACTCATTCTTTGTCTTTTCTCAAGATGTATTTTATAAAGATTATTTTGTACGGAAAAGCAGCGTGATAACTTCTGTAAAAATCGAAACTTAGCCAAGTATCCCTTGTTTGAGAATAATACGATTTCGTCCTTGTTCCTTTGCTTGATACAAGGCTTGGTCTGCCATCAAAATTAGGTCTTGGGGTGAAGTTTCAAAACTAGGAATCATAGTACCTATACCTAAACTGAGAGTTATAAATTGACTCACAGATGACTCTTTATGCTCAATTTCGATTTCTCTGACTCCCGCTTGCATTGCTGCTGCCACGTGAACTGCACCAACCGCAGGGGTATAAGGCATGATAATTGCAAATTCTTCACCACCATAACGCGCTACCAAATCATGCTTGTTCTGTGCCGTATACTTCAAAACTGTGGCGACTTTTTGCAGGCATGTATCCCCTGCTGGATGCCCATATTTATCGTTGTAACGTTTGAAGTAATCAATGTCGCACAAGATTAGCGATAAAGGGCATTGTTCTTGCGCTAGTGCCAACCATTGGGAATTAAGATATTGATCGAAATGGCGACGGTTAGCAACAGCAGTTAGTCCATCAACATTTGCTAGTTGCTGTAGAGCTTGATTTGCAGCTTCAAGTTGTTTGTAAAGCTGTGCTTGTTGCAGTAATCTTCGCACACGCTGACGCAATACAGCCCAGTGAATTGGTTTGGTAACAAAATCACTAGCTCCAGATTCAAAAGCGCGATCTACAGATTGTGGATCGTCTAATCCTGTAATCATAAGTATGGGGGTTCGATCCCAAAGCTTAGAAATTACGGTATTGCCAAACGAACCATTCCCGCTATCGAAATTGGCAAGGGCAAGGACAAGATTATTTTTCGCAATTTGGAGTAGCTCTTTGCAGCAAGTAAAACCATCCATTTCTGGCATAATTGCATCAACCAGAATTAAATCGGGTTTGTTGCTGATGAAAGCTTCTAAACACTGCTTACCATTATTCACCTCGACTACTCGGTAGCCTTCTTTTTCCATAAATTCGCGTAACAACAACCGCATAGTTCTATCATCGTCCGCTACGAGAATTAGAGGTGGGTTGTTAGAAATTGTAATTGGGCTTTTGCCTGACATGATCTGCGTTGTCTTAGGAAATTCAGAGTCTCAGTAGGATAAAACTGTTGAGCAATGGTGGTGCAAATCAGTTTTTTATGCATGGTTGCTTGTCGTCAGCAAATTTAAGCTAATACCAGCACCAATGCTGGTACTAACTTACGGATTCGATCGCCAAATCGATCGCTGTAAAACTTGTGCGATCGCGATCGAAAATTGCTGTTTTGAGACGGGTTTGTCTAACTGCAAATCCAATGCGTGATTTTTCGCAGAGGAAGTTAGGCAGCAATAGAAGACTAAACCCAAGCGATCGCATGAAGACTTCTGGGGAATTGAGTAAGATTAACGCTAGCACGGTATGGCTAATACCGAGCAATACATGTAGTAGATGGCTGAGTTGCATGGTTAATTTATCTAAAATGCAAAGGCTTGTTTTACTTTCGTAACTAGCCAATGGCTCAGTACAGAAAATGTCACTATTTATAGTTCCCAAGAATCCGGACACAGTTCTCATTTATGGGAACATTTTTGGAAATAAGTTATGAACAAGCCGATCAAAAGCCTGAAATCATTAGATTTCGCATTTTTGAAATCGACTGTTTATAAACGTTACCAGTCTCAAATTGTGTGACAGCTTGATTCGATAATTATTACTCAGCACTCAAACCTAATCTGGGTTGCATTACAAATGTTACTGCATCAGTAAGCATCTGTTAATACTAATACATTACTGTATATACTCACTTTTTTCTATACCTGTGTCTGATGAAATGCCTCTGGTATTAAGTTCCGTCGCTCGTGGTGTAGCACTGACGGGGGATTATCTCCATGCGATCGCTTGATTGGCAAAATTAGCGAAAACCCCTACTTCTTGTTTTCTACCTTCAGAGGATTTAATGCTCGGTTTAATTTTGAGCTAAATGGTGATTTGGAAATTGGTGCGATCGTAACTTTTTTCTCTTCACTTGGTTTAAGTATGGTACAACTTCCTGTTCCGATGCCATTGCTAGTTACAGAATTACCAACACCACCATTTCCGTTACTAAAACCACTATTTTCATTAAAATTATTGACAGATTTAAAAGTATTAAGCTGTTCCACATTTAATTTGCACATAAGATGCGGGCAAGATGCCCACACTACAAGAATTATACGTTTTTAGGTTATGCAATTTAGACATGGTTTAGCTTACTTTCATTTGTACCCGTGATTCAATTTTCTCCATCAGCAAGGAGTTTTATAAGTCTATCGGCACTAAAATTTGATGGAGATTTTGCTAAATTAGCATTATATATATTCTCACTTGTATTAAAAAACTCTCCATAAAATAATACATTTTGTCAAAGTATCTATATATGACAGCTTGTAAAACTTCCATCGATTGAAAATACTTAAGTAAGACGGCTTGTCAAAGATAAAAACATTACTAAACTTGTTATAAAACTAGTTGACAATTGTTTTTAAATACCGATAATCTTTTGTGTATTCAGCAAAGATAGAGATTCATAGAATTCAGGCAAGGAATTTTCAAAAAATAAATGACAATAAAAAATCTATTTGCAGCAGGTGGAATAATTCTGTTTCCTCTGCTTATTTTTAGCGTGGCTTCTATTGCGTTGATTACCGAACATATCTACTTCTAGTCGAAAATTTATCGTCGTCAAAAACCTGTGATTCACGAAGTGATAAATCTCTAGCGTCGTCATAATCATGTGAGTGCGATCGACAAACTTCAGCCCGATCTGAATTTCCCCATTGAGTTTTTATTAAACAATCTCACCTTAAGCAAATGAAAAAGAATGTGTACTTATTTCCAATTAGTTTTCTCAGTCTATTTATCACTTTCCCATCACTTGCATCTGATACTAAAATCAATCAAGTAAACCGAAATCAAAGCGGAAAAGCTCAATTAGACATTCAAAACCTCAACGACATTAAATTGCCATCAACTAATGCAAGTTTATTAAATCAAGCAATTGAAGAAAGTAAAGTAAATGAAGTAAATGAAATAATCAATCCTGAAAAAACATCTCAAAATAGTACTACAGAAAAAGATGATTCCGACATTCAATTAGAAGCAATAGGTGAAAAAGATTCTCTCCCAGAATCCACACCAACTCACATAATTGATAAAGAAGAAATTCAAAAACAAGGTGCATCTAGTGTTGCTGATATCTTAAAAAGAATGCCAGGATTCTCAATCAATGATGTCGGTCATGGTGCAGATATTCACACAGGTACTTATTATCGTGGTGCATCAATAAACCAGTCAGTAATTCTCATCAATGGTAGACCAATTAATAATAATATTAATACCTATCATGGCGCTACAGATTTAAATAGTATTCCCGTCGAAGCAATCGATAGAGTCGAACTATATAGCGGTGCAGCTAGCTCCTTATATGGTTCATCAGCAGTTGGTGGAGTGGTTAATATTATCACTAAAGAAGGTAGCGGGAAATCAAAACTAAATGCTGCTATTGAATTTGGTTCTTTGAATACAAATAATCAACAATCAAGTTTTAGTGGTGGTACAGAAAATGTTCGTTACAACTTAAGTTTTGAACGCTTTTTTACCGATAACAAATATAAGGTTCCTGTTGGTGCAGCTAATCGCGATACTAACGGTAACTTATTTAATGCTGACACAGCTACTAGCACCTACTTTGGGAATATAGGAGTTGATTTAAACAAGAAAAATACCTTAAGTTTAGATGTTAAAACACTCAGCAGTCGTCGTGGCTTAGTTTATTTTGGTTTTCCCTTACAAAAAGACAGACTAGACCACGATGGATTAAATATTGGTTTAGCTTGGAAATCCCAACTTGCAAATAATTCTAAACTCACAACTACATTTGGATTCAATCAAGATTACTTTAATACTTATGGTCCCACAGTTGTTGCTAACAGAGAATTTTACCGTACAGGAACCTTAGATACGCAGCAATTTTCCACTAGAGTAGACCATGAGTGGAAAATTTCTCCCAATTATCAGCTTCGTTGGGGTTTAGACTTAAATAATACAAATCTAGATGGAACAGTAAATAGTACTCGTCCAGATAGAATTAACTTGAATACAGAAGAAAATAGAAGCTTATTAAATACAGCATTATTTGCAGTTAATACTATTAATATTAACGATGTATTCCAATTTGATTTAGGACTAAGACAAAACTTTGATTCCGAATTTGGAAACTACTTCAATCCTAGCGTTGGTTTTCGCTATGGAATCTCACCAAATATAGCTTTGCGTGGAAGTTGGTCTTCCGTACAACGAAATCCCGGTTTAGACCAAAAATATGTTTACGATACAGTACATGGTTGGTTGCCAAATCGTGATTTAAAACCAGAAATAGGTTCCTCATGGACTGCTGGAGTTGATGTTAGTTTATCTCAAAACTTGACCGGACAATTTACTTATTTTGGTAGCAGTTTAGACGACCGTTTAGGTGTAGTTCAGGGCAAATGGCAAAATATCGGTTTAGTTGATACTAACGGCTTTGAAGCTGCCTTACGGTGGAAAATGGCACGTAACTGGTCAACATTTTTCAACTACACTTACACCGATGCCAAAATCCAAACTGGAGCCGAATCAGGGTTACAATTAGGTTTAATTCCTTACTCGAATTTGCAAACAGGAATTGGTTATCAAAAAAATGGATGGCAAGCCAATTTGTACGCTACTTACTATAGTGGCGCTCGTCGGGCATTTTTCACCAATCCTGGTGAGAAAACCACAGACTTTTCACCATCGTACCTAAATCTAGACTTTAGCGCTCGCGTGCCTGTAAATCAAAACTTGGGACTTACATTTTACTTAGAGAATTTGCTAGGGGAACAGTATGAAAGAGTCAATAGAATTTATAGTCCTGGTTTAACTTTCCGTGTTGGCTTGAGTTCAAATATTTGATATTTATATTCACATATCTCCGTCGGGGATATGTGAGAGATATCCAAAAATTAACCTCCAGTTGCTATCTTAGGTAATGACTTTGGGAAATTTTCCTCTATTTCATTATCCATGCTTTGCTCAATCACTGTCTGACTGGGATGGATTGTCTCATCCTCATCAACATTCGCTTGTCCTAACTTTTGCAAATCTTTTGTTTCTTGATTCATTTTGCCAACCAAAACCTGCATTTGTTCGATTTCAAGTAAAACAGATTGCATTTGAGATTGCTCTATCTCAGACGAAATATTGGTTGTAGCAAAAATATTTCCTAAATTCTCATATACCCGCAACAATGAACGCTGTAGCTGCCCCTGCTGGTCAATTCTTTGGTTGAGTATTTGTTGAATTTTATGCGATTCTGAGATTTTAACTGTCTTTTCCACAGTATCGTCAACCTCACACATTTCTTTTAGCTCAAGACTTTGTAACAAATTTGTTTGTGTGACAATTCCAATGCCTTTTCCCCAATCCCAAGATACAACCAATCTTCGTACTTGAAGACTCTGCATTTTTTGGTATGCTGTCCATAGGCTATCTTCCGGTTGCAGTAAAAATAGAGGGGTACTCATCACCGTTTCTACGGTAGTTTGAGTCAGATTGAGTTGCAGCGCTTGAAATTGGACAACATCATGTTCCGTAACAATCCCTACGGGACATACAAGACTTTCTTCATCCTCTAGTGCTGTCTCTTGGGTAATAACAACACAGCTAACTCCATGAATCGTCATCAGTTGAGCAATTTCGGAAACTGATGTTGTTAGTGGTGCATTAATAACTGGGGTTGTCATGACTTCCGAAACTCGCTTTAGCTTGAGAAAGTCGGTTGGTCGGACTAAGTGTCTAATGCTATCTTGCGAAATGATGCCAATTAACTCACCGCGATCGCCTACTATGGGCAAATGTCTAATTTTGTATCGACGAAACAAAAACAGTGGACCAAACAAATCACGCAATGAGCTAATAGGTAAAGTAATCACATCGGGAGTCATCACTTCACCAATCGTCAAAGTTTGAATATCTCTCCCTTCAGCCGCTAACTTGACTATATCCCGTTCTGTAAATATTCCCAGTAGCTTTTCTGCTTCCACCACCAGCGCAAAACTCGAAATCTTGTGCTTTTGATCGTTCAAGCTGGGATTACCTGGCAAAATACATGGATTCTGGCTGTTGTACCTCCTCTGACTCATCAAAACTACTACTTCAAATAGTGGAGTATAGGGAGTAACTAATAATGGTTGACGGTCAATCGCATTTTCTATATCTCTTTCGGTTATCAACGACTTATCAATGTACATAAACGACACAGTTCCGCTATGGCTAGTGGACTTTGTTCCAATTGAAACACATAATAACGGATGTTACGCCTTATTTGGTGCAAATTCAGCATATAAAAGCGTTTACAATTGATATTGGTTAGTCAAACCAGCCACAAAGTTAAGAACAATAGAGAATGCAAAATCAATTAGTGGTCGATACTCTACGGTTTGCAAGCGAGAGAAGACGCACCAGTAATTCCACTAATTGTTCGCATCACTAGTATTCCTGGAGGGTAAACCACTGAATTTTCTGATTAGGTATCAGTCTTCTTGCTGTTGAAGATAAGGTATTCTAACTCCTAAAATCTTTTTTATTAATAACTTTCCTCCAATTCGCTATCTTGATAGGTAATATCTCGGTCTTTTATATTATCATTCTCTATATGGGAATTAACACCTGATATTCTTGGTGTTTTGCCGTAGAGTCGGTCAAGAACTCGCTTCACAGATATTCGTTTCCACATCTGACCTCGCTTTGTTTTGTAACCGTTCTCATTCAACCAATTAGCTATTTGCTGTAAAGATTTTCCTGACTTATGGTGACGACGAATTATTTCAATTATCGCTTGTTCGTCGGGGTTTTCGACGAGCTCACCATTAATTGAGGTTAGCCCATATGGTGGTGAACCATAACCAGCATAACCACCACGTGCAGCCTTTAATTTTCTTCCACGCTCTAGCCGTTCCCAGATACTTCCGTCGTGGGAGTTATCTGCTGTCATTTTCTTTAGGGTAAAGTTCTATGTGCGTTGTTATCTTAACTCAAGATGTTAAGTATGTACACGTATGTTTTCCACTTTTTGGGGAATATGAGCAGTGCCTTCTCTTTTCAGCCCTTCCATTCGCGATCGCAATAATTAATCGCATTTAATCACGAAATTTGCTTTAAGAGCCTCTATATAACTGAAATTCAGCCAATGTACAAAATACTATTTTTCTGTGTGGATACTATTCTAAAAGTATAAATTGTTGATTTTGTTTTCTTTTGTAAAAAATTGTTTAAAGTAGTAGCTAATGTCAAATAGATACTTATTTTAAGTAGCTTTTGATACATTTACCTGTGGAGAATGCGTAAATTAAAATTTAAAATATACTTTTAAATATTTAAAAAGTATTAAATCTTAGCAAAAAGTCAAAATTAATCGAAGATATTCAGCTATAACAAAATCTCTTTATGGAGATAAAGTCAAACTCGAAATATTAGAAAGCATCTTAATATAGCTTAATGTAAATCAAAATTAGACTCTGGGCTTGTATAAAAGAGAGGTAGATAAATTTTGCCAGACATGTACTTTTCTCCTACGATAAATGTTGAATCACAAAACGTAGAGGTTGGTACAAAAATGTTTGATTCTAGTTTGCGTTATTGCCAACTGAAGAATCGCCAATTTTATCGCATCCGATAGGGATTGACTTCTGCCTCTCTATACATTTTCTACCTTGTAGTTGATGAAGACGTGGCATAAAAGCAATTATTGTTGTAAAGAAGCGAGTCTGCTAGCCAGTTCGTTTTTAGGGGTGTAAAAGCCGTATCCTGCAACTTAGCAGCATGATTTGCTTGTGATTCTGTAGGATGAGAAAAGCTTAACTGTCATAATAAATGGAAGCGGAAATGCAAGAACCGGAAATCATGGAAACAAAATCTCCAGAGGCTACAATGCCGGAAATCAATAACCAAACAGGAACCATTACCAAAGTTCAGCCATCTGCCTCTCAAGACGAATGGCTCAAGTACGGGGAAAAAATCTCTAGCATTTTAGCGACGCTGCCCGAATATGCTGGAAATATATTTAATCAATACAAGCAACCATTGATTGTCTTTGGTTTAATTGTGGCTTCGATTGTCACCCTTCGGGTTGTGTTAGCGGTATTAGATGCCTTGAATGATATTCCCTTAGTCGCACCAACTTTTGAATTAATTGGGATTGGTTACTCTGTTTGGTTTGTTTATCGGTATTTACTCAAAAAATCCAATCGGGATGAGTTAACGACTGAAATCTCAACTCTTAAAAATCAAGTTGTAGGCAAAGACTAAGATATCCAAAATTTGCTGAACGATAACAGCCATTTGCTAGCTAGTAGAAGATACTACATGGCAAGTGGCTGTGTTTTGTTTATTCGTAGGGTAATACCAATTTGAAAAAACAACGCGACAGATAGATATTAGTAGAGACGTAGCAGTGCTACGTCTCTACCGTTGGATCTGTTGCAATCATTATTTGAATTGGTATAATTTTCTGACTCAAAGACGTTCCAATTTGCTGATTAAATTATGAAGACGTTCCACCGGAACGTCTCTACATCCAATTTTTATGGTGCTTGAACGATATTTTCTGATTTAATCGGCTGTAACCTACCCATTTTTACTAAAGCTTGGTGAATCATTGCGGTTGCTTCAGCACGGGTAATTTCTCGGTTTGGGGCAAGACTACCTTTGTCGGGGTAATTGACTACAAGTCCATCGTTAGTTGCAGCTGCGACTTTGGCAATGGCATATTTGGGAATATCTTTAGCATCCTTGTAGATGCTGACTATCTTTTCTGGAGAAGCAGGAGTTTTCAAGTTTAAACCACTGACAAGCGCTACCAAAACTTGAACACGGGGAATTTTTTGATCGGGTTTAAAAGTTTTGTCAGGGAATCCCTTCATAAACCCAGTTGCGATCGCATCATTAATGGCTCCAGTTGCCCAATAATTTTGCGGGATGTCATTAAAGCTTAACTTTGTCTGCCCAATCTCTTTTTTAAAAGCACGATTGACAATAGCTGCAAACTCAGCCCGATTTATCGGTTGATTTGGACGGAACGAGTAATCTTCAAAACCTTCGATGATTTTACGCGAAGAAAGGGCATTGATAAAGCCTTGTGCCCAAAATTGATCCGATACATCTGTAAATGCCCTGGGAGGTGGGATTATCGGCAATTTTGCCACAGGAGTGGTAACTTGAGGTTTTGGTGCAATACTGGGCGAAATAGTTGGTGAAATAGTTGGTGAAATATTTGGGGTATTACCATCAACCAGTGGTGGAATAAAGCCAAAAACCCCAGCCCCAGGAACCGAAGGTATTTCCCCTGGTTTCTCAGGTACAGGAATTACGATTGCTGGAATACCAGGTTTAACAACACCCTCAGATAAATCTTGATTGGGAATCACTGGTAATTGCGTACCTAAATTTGGTTGTACCCCAGTATTAGGTATACCAAGAACTAGATTGTTATCTATACCAGCTTGAGGATTTGGTTGTATATTCGGTGCCAGAGTTGGAGACAGTGACGGTATCAACTGACCAAAATTCCAGTTTGATTCTTTACGGGATAAAGCCCAAAATAGGATTGAGCCAATAGCTGTAAATGCGACTATTACCCCGATAAATTCATCAAAATCAAGGGGATTCCGTTGAGATGAGCGAGGATCGGAAGGAGGCAAATTTGTCATCGTATATAATCCGCGATCGCCATTAATTGTTCTTACTAAAGAAAACTAAGTCACTGCAACAATTTTTACAATACCTGCCAAAAACATCAAAGAAAAAATTAAATAGATAGCTGGGAATAAACACTTTATAAATTAAAGCTTATAGGGTTTGGGAACAAAGGTAAAAAACCGCACAATTTTTTCATTTTTAGGGATTTGGCATCGAAATATTATATGTACAGACGACCCAGTGGGTCGTCTGTATAAAATTTTAGGAGAGACGACCCGGTGGGTCGTCTCTACGTTCTATAATTTTCTAAATGACCCGCAACAAACTGGGAATACTGTGAATTGCCTCAAATGTACGAATTTCATCCAGAGCTTGTTTAAACTTACCTTCTTGGACATCGTGGGTAACAACGACGATTTCCGCTAGTTCTCCTTGGAAACCCGTTTGGACGACAGACTCTAAGCTTACCCCGTATTTGCCGAAGCAAGTACCCAACTTCCCAATCACTCCAGACTGGTCTCTAGTTAAAAATCGGGCATAAAATCGAGCCTCAAGTTCGGAAACGGGTGCAATTTGGCAATAATCTTGGTGCGAACAAGCTAAAAGCGGGTCGAGATGAGAATTTGTGTCAGAATTTTGTCGGGATTTGAGGTGGGCAACAAGGTTCAAAATATCGGAGGAAACTGCACTCGCTGTTGCACCTGCACCTGCACCGGGACCGAAAAACATGACTTGCCCTAATGGTTCCCCTTCAACAAGAATGGCATTATATACTCCATTAATGCTCGCTAGGGGGTGAGTTTTGGGTACAAATGTGGGATGAACTCGCACTGAGAGGGTAGGTGTGGAAGAGGGAGAAACAGGAGAGCAGCGCTTCGCTATCGCAAGTAATTTGATGACAAATCCTAATTTATCGGCATAAGAAATATCAGTTTTACTAACCTGGCGAATTCCTTCACTAAACACTTCGTCACGGTTAATCCGTCCCCCAAAAGCTAAAGATGCCAAAATCGCAATTTTATCTGCGGCATCCCATCCCTCCACATCTGCCGTGGGGTCAGCTTCGGCATAACCTAATTGTTGAGCATCTGCGAGGACATCATCAAAGCTGCTACCTTCGGTTTGCATCCTTGTCAAGATGTAATTCGTCGTGCCGTTGACAATCCCCATGACTGTATTAATTCGATTAACGCTCAAAGACTGCTTCAATGGCTGAATTACGGGTATTCCCCCACCCACCGCAGCTTCCAGCATCACGTACACACCAGCTTGATTTGCAGCAGTAAAAATTTCTGCCCCAAACCGGGAAATCACGGCTTTATTTGCTGTAACTACATGTTTACCATTTGCGATCGCTTTCAGAATTAATTCCCGTGCGCGATCGATTCCCCCAATTAATTCCACAATAATATCTATCTGTGGGTCAGTGACAATTGCCTCCAAATCTGTAGTTATAATCCCAACTGGCAATTCCACGGTACGGGGTTTATCGAGAGATTTTACTCCCACTCGACAAATTTCTACCTCTTTCAACAACGGATGACGACCAACATTATCCAGTAACAGTTGTACCGTCCCTGCTCCAACCGTACCTAATCCCAATATGCCTATTTTTATACCCACAATTAAAGCACCCCAGATTTTAGTTTTAGATTTTAATTTTAGATTTTAGATTTTACAATTACTTTTTGTCAGAGTCCTGTATTAAGTAGATTTTGCATAGCGCGAAAGAAAACAAGCAACTTTAAACAAAATAAAAAAACACACAAATATAATTTTAGGGGTGTATGGATATACACCCCTAATAAAGCTACCAAATATTTAAGTGGCAGAAGTTATGAATTAAGAATTTTAGAAACAGGGAAATTAGAAATAGGAAAAAACGTTCTGATAAAGTTTAGCGAGTCGATTCTCGTCTAGTAAACCGCAAACTTTCCGCAAACTTTCCGCAAAATCCAAAATCCAAAACCCAAAATCCAAAATCTTAATATGTTTCAACGTGCCAGCGACCTGCTTTTTTGATTTGCTTCTGATAATCGCTCCAGACAACACCTTCTTTAGCAGCAGCAGCAGTCAAAGCAGCATCAATCCCATCTTCCATACCGCGCAAACCGCAGATGTAAGTATGGGTTTTTTCTTCCTTAATCAACTTCCAAAGCTCGTCCGCATGTTCGGCAACGCGGTCTTGGATGTACATTCTACCACCCTGAGCATTCTTTTGTTCGCGGCTAATGGCGCAAGTCAAACGGAAGTTATCAGGGTAGCGACTTTGCATTTCTTCCAATTCTTCTTTATAAAGAATATTGGGAGTTGTAGGAATACCAAAGATTAACCAAGCGAAACCATGAAACTGATATTCTGGGTTGATAGCCTTTTCGTTATCCTTGAACATCCGCCATAAATAAGCACGCATTGGCGCAATTCCCGTTCCAGTTGCCATCATAATGACCTTAGCATCTGGGTCATCAGGTAAGAGCATTTCCTTACCTACGGGACCTGTTATTTTGACTTCATCCCCAGGTTTGATGTTGCACAAGTGAGTGGAACAAACACCATAAACGGTTTCGTTAGTTTCGGGATGCTTATACTCTAATTGACGGACGCAAAGCGATACGGTTTTATCATTTACATCATCACCATGTCGAGTTGAAGCGATGGAGTAAAGTCTAAGTTTTTCTGGCTTACCGTTCTTATCTAGTCCTGGTGGGATAATACCAATACTTTGACCCTCGATATAGCGCAAATCGCTACCCGAAAGATCGAACTTAAGATGTTGAACTAAACCAATTCCACCTTCGCCTACTAAAGCTTCATTGGAAATACATTTACCAATAAAAGGAGCATTAGGACGGTAAATATTCACGGGAACGTCAGCGTGTTTGCTTTTCGCTTGAGTCATGCTGTTGCCTTCTTTTGTCTTCTTGGGCTGTTGCTCAGATGTGGCTTTACCATTCCCTTTAATGTTAGCAACCGTCTCGTCTGTTGATGAGCCGTTACCGCTCGAAGCTTCAAAGTCTTCGGAGGGTAATATGTTAACAATTTTGCCGCCTAGACGAGTGATTCGCCGCATTTCTTGATTCATGCGGTTGTAAGGTACTCTAATGAATACGCTGCCGCTTTTGCGAATTGGGTAGCTCGTTTTATCAGTTACTTCGCTTTGACGCAAACCCAACACTTCATAGACGAAGGTACGACTACCTGATGCTGTGATGGCAGCACCTTCAACGGCACCTTGATTTTTCATTCGCTTTACCACTCCGATTTTTTACTTAACCTTAATCAAAACCCTCCCCTACTACGTGCAGATGTGTCTTAAGTTAGTAACATTCAAGTTAAAAACAGAACAACTGTCACTTCGGGTTTATGCCATTAAAAAACAATGCTTTGCTGCGTCCACTCGCCAAAGACATGCAGGCACTGTAAAAACACACCTGTTCACCTTCTAAGTTAGAGGATAAGTCTTGTGGAGAATGTTAATAATGAGTCAATTTAATCTTTTTTTCTTGAACTGTTACCCTCTCTAAAGTGGAGACAGCCTGCGATTATGGTCATAAACTGCCATTTTTTGGCAAATTTATCCAATTTCGCAGGGATAAAGAAGTTGAACTTCTCAACCTGTGGCTATATTTCCCGATATTCCCACTCGGATATAGGTGATATAAGCAACTACAATATATTTAAGTTTTGCGTGATGTGAAAATTCTGTCAACCATCTACGATCGCTTGCCAGTAGTATTGAATCGTTTTGCTGTTGACTCAAGAAATTGCGATCGCAATTTCTTGAGCAAAAAGACAATCAATATGCTTTTAGCCGATATTCAGGTTCTACAATTTTTGAGTGGCGTTTTTTCCTCAAAGCGCTTTTTTACTCAATTCACCTGACTTAATCAATATTAAAGCAACTGTTAACCAATATAAAAAAATAATGAACTAACTCATCTCACTTTCCAGCAACTCTACAAATTGCTTAATTGCTCAATCAAATATCCCAGCCAATCAAAAAATCAAGCCCAATTCCGCACTATTGGGCTGATTGTTAAATTTATTTACGAAAAAATTAAAAAATTATAATTATAACTTATTAAAGAGTTTTTAAATTAAGTTTATAGTCATAATTATCGCTCGCTAGTAGGTTTTTTTTGAACCAATATCGTAATTTTTTCAGTGTTGCAAACACCTTAAGCAAGATTCTTAAGTCATATTTATTCTTCTTAAAAGTAAGCCTTGTATAGAATAACCCCCTTCTGTTAAAATTTGGTTTAACACTAGGATTAAATACTTAGCAGTCATAAATTAACAGGTTTGCGATCGGATAAATACTTATTGATAAGTAATCATTTACCCGTCAATTTTCCTATGGTGCTGCTAGGTGGCAAGAACGCAGTGAAAAAAAAATTATTGATTTACTCAATTTTTATTTAGAGGGGATTTATGACGACTAAGCCGGAACGGGTGGTGCTGATTGGAGTTGCTGGAGACTCTGGGTGCGGTAAATCTACGTTTTTGCGTCGCCTGACAGATTTATTTGGTGAAGAATTAATGACGGTTATCTGTTTAGATGACTATCATTGTCTCGATCGCAAACAGCGCAAAGAAACAGGAATCACCGCGCTTGACCCCAGGGCAAATAATTTCGACCTGATGTACGAGCAAATCAAAACGCTCAAAGAAGGTCAATCGATTATGAAGCCGATCTACAACCACGAAACCGGTGCGATCGACCCTCCAGAGTTAATCGAACCGAACCACATTCTCGTTGTTGAAGGTTTACATCCTTTATATGACGAACGAGTACGCGGTTTAATTGACTTTAGCGTTTACTTCGACATCAGCGATGAAGTTAAAATTGCTTGGAAAGTTCAACGTGATATGGCAGAACGCGGTCATAGTTATGATGACGTGCTACAAGCAATCAACTCGCGCAAACCAGATTTCCAAAAATACATCGAACCCCAACGCGAATATGCGGATGTGGTTCTCCAGGTATTACCAACCAACTTGATCAAAAATGACCAAGAACGCAAAGTATTACGTGTGCGGATGCTCCAGCGTGAAGGTAAAGAAGGTTTTGAACCCGTTTATCTGTTTGACGAAGGTTCGACAATTAACTGGACTCCTTGCGGACGCAAACTAACCTGTTCTTACCCAGGTATGCAGGTATATTATGGTTCGGATGTTTACTACGGTCGTTACGTTTCCGTTTTGGAAGTCGATGGTCAGTTTGATAACCTCGATGAAGTAATCTACATCGAAACCCACCTGAGCAAGACATCTACCAAATATGAGGGTGAGTTGACCCATCTGTTGCTTCAGCACCGCGAATATCCTGGTTCTAACAACGGTACTGGTTTGTTCCAAGTACTTACTGGCTTGAAAATGCGCGGAGCTTACGAACGTTTAACATCAAAAGAAGCTAAATTGGCAGCAAAAGTTTAACTATTTAGGTTGAGTACTTAACCTGAGTAACCAGGTTAAGTATCTGGCAGTACCATTACTCAGCAAAAGGGCATCATAACATGGTGTCCTTTTTTAATGGCATCACTTAATCAGGCTATTAAAATGTAATTTTTGCTATCTCGAATTTCTGAATCAGAGAACACATTTTAAAAAATATATTTAATTTAAGGAGATTGAGTGATAATACAGGGATTTTGATGAAGATAACAAAACTCTAAGTATCGATACTGAAAATGGTGTTACGATCGCAAATTAGACAGCTTAAATAAAATCTCCAGATTTTCCTAGCTGTAAAAATTCCAATTTATGGAGGAATTGCATTTGTCACGTAGAAATTTCTTTACCTCTGAATCAGTCACAGAAGGACATCCAGATAAAGTCTGCGACCAAATATCCGACACAATCTTGGATGCATTACTGGCACAAGACTCCCAAAGTCGTGTTGCGGCTGAAGTAGTAGTTAATACAGGAATGGTGGTGATTACAGGCGAAATCACAACTAAAGCGAATGTTAACTACGTCAAATTAGTGCGGCAAAAAATTGCTGAAATCGGTTACACCGATGCAGATAATGGTTTTTCTGCCACTAGTTGCTCGGTTTTGATTGCATTAGACGAACAATCACCTGATATTGCCCAAGGTGTAAATGCCGCTCAAGAAACCCGCGAACTAACCACCGACGAGCAATTTGACAAAATCGGTGCTGGCGACCAAGGTATCATGTTTGGTTTTGCCTGTAACGAAACCCCCGAACTTATGCCTTTGCCCATTAGCCTTGCACACCGTATTGCTCGACGTTTAGCATCGGTTCGCAAAAGTGGTGCTTTGTCTTACCTGCGTCCCGATGGCAAAACTCAAGTCACCGTGATTTATGAGGATGGTCGTCCCGTTGGGATTGATACCATTTTGATTTCGACTCAGCACGATGCGAGCATTGGTGACATCACCGATGATGTGGCGGTGCAGGCGAAAATCAAAGAAGACCTCTGGACTGCGGTAGTTGAGCCTGTATTCGGTGATATCGCCATTAAACCTGATGCCGAAACTCGCTTTTTGGTTAACCCCACTGGTAAATTCGTGGTGGGTGGACCTCAAGGTGATGCTGGCTTAACTGGGCGTAAAATCATTGTTGATACCTACGGTGGTTACTCGCGTCACGGTGGTGGTGCTTTCTCTGGTAAAGACCCCACAAAGGTTGACCGCAGTGCGGCTTATGCTTGCCGTTACGTTGCCAAGAACATTGTTGCTGCTAATTTGGCTGACAAATGCGAAGTGCAGTTGAGCTATGCGATCGGTGTTGCTAGACCAACAAGTATTTTTGTCGATACTTTTGGTACAGGTAAAGTTAGCGATGATATTTTGCTGGAGTTAATCAAAGATAATTTTGAGTTACGTCCCGCAGGAATCATTCACACATTGAATCTGAAGAACTTGCCAAAAGAACGAGGCGGACGTTTTTATCAGGACGTCGCGGCTTATGGTCATTTTGGTCGAGACGATTTGGATTTACCTTGGGAACGCAATGACAAGGTGGAATTGCTCAAAGCTGCTGCTGACAAGCTAGAACAACCTGCGGCTTTGGCGTAGCAGTTGTTTATGGGCATCACATTATTTATCTTAAATTGTCAATCGAATGTGGATAATGTGTTGGAAATTAAGCATTGAGGTGTAGAGCCTCAGGTCATATGAAGGGCATGGGTGACTGCTTGTAGTTCTCCGTGCCCTTTGCTTCTGAATTTTTGTAGATAGGGCACAAACACTGGAGCTATTTTTATTATTTTCTAGTACGCTCGATAACAAGGTTCAAACTATATTAAAGTGTCCAATAAATATATGTTTATCGTTTTGTAGCCATTATTATAGAAAGTATTCGATAAAATGCTAAGAAGGTGAGTAGATTCATCATTAAATTACTTCATTGATTGAAACGGTTAAATAAAAAGATTAAGTTTACGTTTAAATATATAAGATTTGCGGGAAGATAAGGACAATTAAAAAGATGCAAGTTCAAAAATGACTGCTTTCTAGAAATATTATCAATTTTATCAAATCAATCCCGAACTAAATCCTGAAACAAATTCTAAAAAAAACAGTGCCAGCCGATCAGTTTTCTGATGATGAATTACCGACTATTGAATTTCCCACACGTGGGAAATTAAAAGCCAGTTCTTGGCGTATCCACCAAAAAATTGGCTACGGGTATTTTTGGCTATTGGTATTGGCTTTTTTGGTTCGCTAACTGGTTTCGTAATTGCAAACTATTATCGTGGACAAGAAGTTAGGCAATTAATGCAAGCCGATCGCCAATCCCAACTTTTAGCTAGTTATAAAGATGCGGCAATAGGAGCGCAATTACATAGTTTGAGATTACCTGCTCTAATTCAAGATTCCCAAAAATTACAAGCCAAGAAACTCGAATTTTTCCGGGATGTGGAGAAAGCGCAAAGGTGGGAAAAGGAAATCACTGAATTTACCAATAGCCAAAGCGGTTTAATTCCCTCCTCTGAAAGTGTCCAGTCATTGTTAGAGGATTATGTCAAAAACTTAAATTCTTATGTTGGACAAATTGAGTCTATTTTGCAAGAAATTGAAGCAAAACCGCAACTTCAACCTCCCGATGCGATCGCATTGCAATCTGACTTGATGGAGGTTATGCGTGGAGAAACTGCTTTACAATTGGACGAACTTTCCCAAAGATTAATCAACACGTTGCAAATTGCTGAAGACGAACGCAGTAAACGTAACGAGGATGTCAGACAAGCAAAAGTTGTTGAACGCGCGATCGCAATTGTGAGTATGTTGGTTTCGGTGGCGATCGCAGCAATTGTGGCTTGGAGAACTTCCCGTGCGATCGCGGAACCTGTGATCACGGTGACTCAAGTTGCCGAACAAGTCGCGAGAAAATCCAATTTTGATTTACGCGCACCAGTAACTACAGAAGACGAAATTGGTCTACTCGCAATATCACTGAATAGATTAATTGAACGTGTATCGCAAAGAACCAAAGAACTTCAGCAAGCAAAGGAAGAAGCCGAAGCTGCCAGTAAAACCAAAAGTCAGTTCCTGGCTAATGTTAGCCACGAGTTGCGTACACCACTCAATGCCGTAATTGGTTTGAGTCAATTGCTACAGGATGATGCTGCTGATATTGGACTTTCGGGGGATTTTAGCACCGATTTGGAGACGATTAATTCCGCAGGTAGGCACTTACTGGAATTGATTAATGACATTCTCGATCTGTCGAAAATCGAAGCGGGAAAAATGACGCTTTACCCGGAAACTTTTGAAATTGCCACATTGATCAATAATGTTGTGCTGACAGTGAAACCTGCGATCGAGAAAAATGGCAATATTTTGGAAATTGACTGCGATCCTCAATTGGGGACAATGTATGCTGACCAAACCAGGGTGAGACAAGTTTTGTTAAATTTGCTGAGTAATGCAGCTAAATTTACAACAAATGGGAAAGTTTCTTTGAAAGTCTGGACGGAAAAAATCGATAAGGAAAATAATAAAGCTGGGAAATATCCACCAGAAAAAATTATTTTTACTGTTTCTGATACGGGTATTGGTATGTCATACCATCAACAGCAGCAGTTATTTAAACCCTTTACGCAGGGGGATGCTTCAACTACGAAAAAGTATGGTGGTACTGGTTTGGGTTTAGCAATTAGTCGCCATTTTTGTCAGATGATGGGTGGGGAAATCTTGGTAAAAAGTGAACCTGCGAATGGTTCTATTTTTACTGTTTATATGCCATTGATGGCGGAAATTTAGAAAGATTTTTAATTTTTAATTTTTTTTTAATTTTGCATTTGTAGAGACGTTCCGGTGGAACGTCTTTAAATTTCCAATATTTTAGATTTTAGATTCCGATGGTACAAGATAGATTGCACCAGAAATAATTGTTAAAGCGACGGAAACCCAAAAAGTAATAATTGAAGGTGTTTGCCAATTTTGTGGTAAAGGTGCAATTAATAGAGATATGGCGATAATTTGGCTGACTGTTTTGAGTTTACCCCAAATATTCGCTCCAGAAATGCTAGTTTGATTGACACGCCATCCAGCAACTGTTAATTCTCTTGCTAAGATTACAAATACTCCCCAAGCTGGTATTTGTTTGAGTTCGATTAGGGATAGTAATGGTGCGAGTACCAATAATTTATCAACTAATGGATCGAGGAATTTTCCTAAATCGGTAATTTGATTTAATTTTCTTGCTAAATATCCATCTAACCAATCGGTTAAGGCACAAATTAGAAATATTGCCACACATATCCATCTTGATTGCGTGGTGGGATTTTGTAGTAGATATAGAATAAAGGGGATGCCGAGAATGCGGGAAAAGGTGATTGTATTGGGGATATTCATATATCAGTAAACATAAATCAGTAATAATTGTAGCGAATGTCTTAAAACTTAGACGATAAACAAAGCTTAATGCCAAAGACATATTGCAATATAATCGCACCAATTTATAAGTAAAAAATACTGCATCATATTCTATTAATTCCGTATAAAGCGCAGAAAAAACCGCATTTTACCGATAAACTTAGACAAGTTGCGTATAGTTTATGTCCAGTATTTTGCAGATTCATGGAATATCGCAGAGCCAAAATAGAGCGAGGAACATTTTTCTTTACGGTTGTCACCCATAATCGACGAGGTTTTCTTTGTGAACTAAAAAATATTTTATTATTACGGCAAGGATTTAAAGAAGTTATCCGGGAATATCCATTTAAAGTGGATGCAATTGTTATATTACCAAACCACATTCATTGTATTTGGACATTATCGCCGGGGGATAGTGATTTTTCCAAACGTTGGCGATTAATTAAGAGTTATTTTAGCTCTCGCTGTGATGAAAAATATAAAGGTAAAATATCAGCATCGCGTCAGAAAAAGGGTGAACAAGCAGTTTGGCAGTGCAGATTTTGGGAGCATCAAATTCAAGACGAACATGATTTTCAGAGGCATATTGATTATATACATTACAATCCTGTTAGACATGGATATGTAAAAGCACCAAAAGATTGGCGATATTCAAGTTTTATATTGTATGCAGAAAAGGGTATTTATGATATAAATTGGGGTGCGGGGGAAGAAATAGAATTTACCGATGATGTTGGATATGAATAGATATTTTTATTTTTATTATAGGTTGGGTGGAGACGCATGAGAGATATATCAGGTGAATTTATAAATCTATATTTGCGTCGTAACCCAACATTTTATTTAATATTTGAAGCGTCTATTTTTATGGTTGAATTTAATTATTTGATTGTTTAAAAAATTCCTGTTTTACTAATATCATGTGTTGGGTTACGCAAAGCCTCCACCCAACCTACAATAATTTAATTGATTTTTAGAAGTTTTATCCCAAAATCTTAAATCACCATGACGCAAACAGAAAATTCTCAATTCCGCATCGAACGCGATTCGATGGGTGAAAAACAAATACCAGGTAATGTTTATTACGGTATCCAAACACTAAGAGCGATTGAAAACTTCCAAATAAGCGGTTTAAAACCATTAGACACTTACGTAGATGCTTGTCTTTACATTAAAAAAGCGACCGCAATTGTTAATGGCGAATTAGATTGTATCACCCCAGAAACCAGCAAAGCCATTATTGAAGCAGCAGAAGAAATCCTCGCAGGTAAACTCCGCGACCAATTTGTAGTAGATATATATCAAGCGGGTGCTGGGACTTCGCACCACATGAATGTTAATGAAGTTCTGGCAAACCGTGCTTTAGAAATTTTGGGGGATGAAAAGGGTAACTACAAACGGCTAAATCCTAACGACCATGTAAACTATGGTCAGTCTACCAATGATGTGATTCCGACGGCTATACGCATTGGGGGATTATTAGCGCTATCAAAAACATTACACCCTGCTTTAGAAAGCGCGATCGCATCTCTGGAAGCGAAAGCCGATGAGTTTCAAGATATTATCAAATCTGGACGTACCCACCTTCAGGATGCCGTACCCGTGCGTTTGGGGGAAAGTTTTCGAGCTTGGGCACAAATCCTCAGCGAACACCAAAACCGAATTTACACAGCTTCCGGGGATTTGATGGTGTTGGGATTGGGGGGAAGTGCGGCAGGAACGGGTATGAACACTCACCCCAAATATCGCGATCGCGTGGTACAAGTACTCTCAGAGTTAATTAATTGCCCTTTACAACCTGCACCACATCTCATGGCTGCAATGCAGAGTATGGCTCCTTTTGTCAATGTTTCTGGCTCTTTACGCAATCTGGCACAGGATTTAACCAAAATATCCCACGATTTGCGACTGATGGATTCGGGACCAAAAACAGGATTTAAAGAGATTCAATTGCCCCCGGTACAGCCCGGTTCTTCGATTATGCCAGGAAAATATAACCCGGTGATGGCTGAGATGACATCGATGGTTTGCTTTCAGGTGATGGGATATGATAATGCGATCGCGCTGGCGGCACAAGCGGGACAATTGGAATTGAATGTGATGATGCCGCTTATTGCTTACAATTTGATCCACAGTATCGAAATTCTCGGTAACACTATCGCTGCACTCACGCATAAATGTATTGATGGTATCACGGCAAATCAGCAAAGATGCTTAGAATATGCTGAAGGTAGTTTGGCGCTGGTGACGGCATTAAACACCCATATTGGCTATTTGAATGCTGCTGCTGTTGCGAAGGAGTCGTTAGAAACGGGGAAATCACTTCGCCAAGTTGTGTTAGAAAAGGAACTGATGACAGAAGTTGAGCTTGCTGAAGCTCTCAATCTCGAACAAATGAGTGCGATTGTACCTCTGGGTTGATGGGGTAACTGGTTTTAAATTTAGGTTAAATTTGCTTGAGTTTTACTTGGATTTAACTAGAATTTAATCCAATTTAATGCAGATGGACAGCTAACAAACTGTATGATGCGACCTCCGGGTGCAAGAGAATATCTGGCATTATTCAATACTAGGGACTGGGATTAAGAAGAAAGGTTAATTAAGATGCTTAATAACCAATTCATAATCCACAAGCCAATCCACAAGCCAAAATCCAAAATCCGAAATTCAAAATCCAATATCCAAAATCCAAAATCCAAAATCCAAAATTCAAAATCCAAAATATTATTTTTAAAGACGTTCCACCGGAACGTCTCTACGAGAATCGAAAATCGAAAATCGAAAATCGAAAATCCGAAATCCAAAATCCAAAATCCAAAATCCAAAAATGCCATCCTCTGTTAGCTTAATCCGTGCCACTTCCTACCAACATGAAGCGTTGCGAGAATCTCTAGAAACGCTTCTCGAACCTTTTGGGGGAATGACTGCATTTGTCAAACCAGGAAATAAGGTTCTTCTCAAGCCAAATTTGTTAACGGGTTCCCGTCCAGGAAAAGAATGTACTACCCGTGCCGAATTGGTGTATGCTGTTGCCGAAATGGTTATGGAAGCAGGTGGTTTACCTTTTTTGGGTGATAGTCCAGCTTTTGGTAGCGCTAAAGGTGTTGCGATCGCTAATGGTTATCAACCCATTTTAGAGCAACTCCAGCTACCCATCGTCGAATTTCACGGTAAGCGCTACGAGACTATCAATCAAGGATTTAATCATTTGCTGCTGTGCAAAGAAGCAATGGAAGCTGATGTGGTGATCAATTTACCCAAAGTTAAATCCCATTGTCAACTGGTACTAACCTTGGGGGTGAAAAACCTCTTTGGTTGCGTTCCTGGCAAAATGAAGGCATGGTGGCACATGGAAGCTGGGAAGGATATCAATCGTTTTGGTGATATGTTGGTTGAAACTGCTAAGGCAATCAGTCCCGATCTAACCATACTTGACGGTATTATCGGACATGAGGGTAATGGTCCGAGTAATGGAGAACCTCGTCAATTAAATATTTTAGCGGCTTCTGCTGATGTTTTTGCTTTGGATCGAGCTATGGTAGAAGTTCTCAATGTCGCACCCGAACAAGTTCCAACTGTAGCTGCATCAATGCGTTTGGGAATGGTTAGTGAGCTAGAAAATATTGCTTTTCCCAACTTACATCCCGATATTTTACAGATTGATAATTGGTGTTTACCGACTAAACTCATGCCAATCGATTTTGGTATGCCTAGAGTGATTAAATCTACATTTAAACATCTTTATATTAGATTTATCAAGGAACCAATGAAGGCATATGGTAAGGGTTAGTTTGATTTTAATGGCTATAAATTCTGAGATTTTTTATAAGTGCAAACTTTGTTACAGCAATTTTATTCATGAACAGGGTAAGCTGTAATTACCCTCCGATTGCTTAACCAGACCGCCCTAAATTAGTGGCGGTTTTTCTAGTTTGAATATTTGCTAGTATTTAATATTGATATTTTCTGTTTTTTGGGAAGTTGGATATTGTTTTCCACAAATCAGATAGGATTATTATGTATTATATTTTTACTATACTAAGCATTTTCGGCTTTATTGAATGATAATTATCTATGGTCTTTTCTGGTTGTCTAAAGTTTATATCTAAGGAGATATTGTCAGAAAAGCTTAAGAGTGTTAGTAACTAATTTTAATTGTATTCAACTTATTATATTTGAAGTTTTGTTGACTTAAGATTGTTGATTATAAAATCGTAGAAACATTGATATATCTGTATTTGCCCGGAATGCATGTGTAGCAATATGAGTATTTTTAGACAAATTTTGAGATATTCTATTTATTCTTATGTATAACTACTTATAAAAAATTAATCTGGGTTGTTAATATCAGCGTTTACTCGGTATGAATCTGAAAAAGAATCAGCAATATAATTGTAAATAAAAGCTTAAAATATAGTAATTTTAGTTGATTCTGACTTAGATATGTTGCTAATTTGTAGATTCAGAATTAAAATATGTAATATATTTTGTAATTAACCTGTGTAAATTTTGCTGCTCTTAGTTTGTTGAATATGACATCATTAGATTGCATGATATAAATGAAATATTTAGTAATTATCCGGAAAATTTGATGGCATAGTTCCATAAAAATACATGTAAAAATAGCGGTATCAAAAAGCTTTAGTATAAAATTGTTAGTTAGAATTAGTAAAAGTATTCAGTTGGGAAAGTTTGAAATTGTTAATTGTTATATGGCGCGAAGCCAAATGTTAGCTAAAATAAGAGTAAGGCTCTCAGTTGAGAGAGTTGGCGATTGTAGTGATGTCATGAGTTTTGCCTTTTTATGAATTCAAATAGTCAGTCTGCTAATGCCGAGACATATCAAAATCGTTTGGCAGACATCGTAGGAACTATTATTGCAATGTTGACACTAACATTGCCTTTGTTTGTGATTGCTAATTATTCGGACAACGTCCAAAATAACAATCCGCAACCAATAACTTATGGATTGCAAGCAACAAAGGAATAGTTAACAACAAGATGATTTTTTTATCAACAACAAATATATCAGGGAGCATTGAGGCATTTACAATGAATACGCGGCTAGAAATGACGTATTTCGGAAAATTTGGTTATTTGCGATCGCTCGATTCGACTCTAACTTTATATCTCTTCGTTATGTAGAGTCTCAAGCTGCATTATTTTAATTTTAATATCTACAGTAAAGACGTTCCACGGAACGTCTTTACTACGTTTTAGGAAAGATTAAACCCCAACAAAGGTTTCATCATCTGCATCATCTTCATACAAATCTTCAGGTAACATCTCACCTTCGATACTTTCAATCAATCCCATTTCTGGCATATTACTAAACCAGATATCAGTATTTGCGGTGGGGTTGCGAGCATTGGCTAGTTCGAGTCGGGATTGTTGGGATAATAACTGTTTGAGAGCTTGGTATTCTTCTAATGCAAACATTCCCCCATTGAGACGAACTGTTTCTTTATCATCTGGAAGAAGTATGGCATTGTGCAAGCAAGCATTAGTCAAAATCGCTGACTGAAGCTTGGCATTTGTAAGGTTAGCATTCGCGAGATTTGCACCAGAAAAGTTTGTTTCCGAAAGATTGGTATTTGCCAGATTTGCTCCTGCGAGATTGGCATTTGCCAGGTTTGCTCCAGCGAGGTTAGTATTTGTGAGATTTGCTCCAGCGAGGTTCGCACTTCCCAAATTGATTGTTTCTAGGTTTACTCCAGCTAGAGTAACTTGTGCGAGATTTGCCCCTGACAAGTTAACGTGATTCAACGACTTGGAGCGCAGACGCTTTTGAAAAGCTTGTGGTGCTAAGATACTGGTGCGATTAATCAGTTGGGTTAGTGTTTCTGGATGAAATTCTTCCCAGTTTGATGGATTGCGACAGGGGAAAAAAGAACGCTTTGCTTCACGATGACAAGCAGAAAGCAAGAAAAAAACGTTTAGAGAAACTGCGCTGTTGATTTGTTCGACATTAAGAGGATTTTGCAAAGTCTGAAAATAGTTCCAAGCTTTGTGTGCTGTGCCACGATCGAGCCAGCATCCTTGACAATGAGAGTACCAGAAAACCGACAAGCGATCGCACATTGTGGCAAAGGAAAATTCTTTCGCTGGTAAGCATCGCAATCCTTCGATAACTAGTTCTTCTATTTCTGGTGTTAAAATTCCATAACCAAATAAATTATAGATATGTTCGGCAACGCTATTTTTGGAATCGAGTACAAACTCCGAATCTCCATAAGTATTTTGTTGACGTTCAATTAGTCGTTTGAGTTGATTAATAATTGCTTTAGCACAGAGAAAATTCCCAATTTGAGCATGGGAAAATTCGATTTTGGTTAATTGGGAATGGGGAAAAATTTTGAAATAGAAGGTTGGTAAGTCTTTGTATTCACTTTCAAGATGTTTCGATTCAATATTTATATAGTGACGTTGGGAATGTAAGATTTGTAAGGCTATTTCTTCGATTTTTGACAGTAAAGTTTCGGGGTAACGAGTTCGCAGTAAATTTGCTACTGCGTCTTGAGTACGATGAATATGTGCCAAACCTTCACGAATCAGCGTTGGTTTAATACCATCAATTCCGGGATACCCTAATAACCATCGATTGAGACGCTGATAAATTTCCCACAACAATACACCATTTCTGATTTGTTGTGTTTCTGTCACTAATTCGATTAATTCATCATCAAATAAGCCATCACGATAAAGAATTCCGAATAGGTAAAGATGCAAAGGTTGACGTATTAATAAAGAGAACTCTGGTAATTTTGATGCACTAGAAAATAAACCTGCTTGCTTTAAAAATGTAAAGAAATTCTGTGCCAATTGTACTGATTGTAGCGTTGCCCAATTTTGGAACCAGAGACGTAATTCTTCCTGTGCAAATGGTTGAATGATAATTCTTTGGAACTGGATTAAATCAAGATTAATGCCGCGATCGATAATTTCTTGGAGATGCTCGGAACGACTTGTAATAATAATTTTATGTTGCGATTCTCCTTTGGAGGTGTTATGCGATACTCCAGAGGAGTCGCTACGCGATCGCGATTGAAAATTAAGTAACTGCTGGATGAATTTTGTTGTTGACATTCTACCATTCACAAACGGTAATTCATCTAAACCATCCAGAATCAACACACATTTTGAATACTTGAGCTTTAACCACTCTCCCAATTGAGTAGATACATTCTCAGGAAGCCCCGAAGCAAGAGTATCGACTAAATTTTCACTATAATTAATATCGCGTAACCGAATATATATAGGCATCCAGTCAGGATAAAATTCTTGGGCGATTTTAGCTGCTAGTACTTGACAGAAACTTGTTTTCCCATAACCAGCTTCCGACTCAATCACCAGGATACTTTCCAAATCGTCGAGATGATGCTCAACCCATGCAATTAAGTCAACAGCATGGGAATTCTTTGTCCCTGCATGGGAGCTACTACGAAGATTATAATTAAAACTACTATCTAAACCATTATGAAAATTAACTACTTCAATTGGTAATCCTTTCGGTAAAATATAAATATCTTTCAGCGAAAAGTATTCCAAAAATAATGGTTCCGCCAGACTTTTAATTAAACTAGCACGATACTGTTCGCGGGCTAAGTCAATTTTATCCGATGCATAAAAAGATAGGGATTTATCTCCAGATACATTAGTACCTGCAAAAAAAGAATTCCCCAACCGCACAAATTTTTGCAATTGTGCCAAAGCGGCTGCATTTTCGGCGATAACTGTAAGTAAATGCCCAGGTAGTGAATTAGCCAACCTTTGCACCATTAACTTCGATTCGGTTTCCTCAGCACCATTTGCCATAAACCAAGCCACAGTGGCATGATTCATCTGTTGAACCAACAAAGATTCTGCCATCAATGTCAGTGCTTGTTCTGCTTGAGTATCGCTTAACTTGCCAGGGTTGAGGGTTTTCAGCAACCCCTGTAATTGCGAATCTTGGGAAATAAAAGCTGTATCATCAATTTCCCCGTGCCAAAAAAATGCTCGATTTAGCCAAGGCTTTTTTAAATTAACTTCCTGTTCTAAAATTTGTTGTAAAGCATTGAGATAAGCAATCTGAAATCCCAACCAAACTCCCTCATTGCGTTTTAGCGGCTTTTTTTGGCTGAGACTAGAAAGCAAGCTTTGAGTTAATTGGGCTATTCCAGCTATTTCTTGCCAAGCTGCACTTAAAGGTAATTCTAGGATTTCTCCAAAAGTACAGATATCGAAAATGTTTAAACTTTTAATGTTTATTTCGTTAATAATACGTAAGGAGATAGCACCGATAGTATCTGGTCTAAGTGCTTCCCTGTAATGACTCTTAGTGAATTTAGTTGCCAACCAATGGCGAATACTTAAGTGCATTTTTTTTACTCAGTAATTAGCCTCCTAATGTCATTATGGACTATTTCACCCCGAACCGGGAACTGGTAAAAATGGGGAATTATGGAAATTGGTTATCAAGACAACCCATCGGGTAATTTGTAAAAGACGACCCATCGGGTCGTCTCTACTACCTTACGTGAATTACAATATGAGCGATCGCACAATTGGAATATTATTAATCGACCAAGACTCGATTTTCAGGTTGGGTTTGCGGGTAGTATTAGAGGCTGAAGCGAATTTAAAAGTAGTGGGGGAAGCTGAAAATGATGTCGAAGCGTTGGAAATGGTTGCGAGACTGACGCAAGAAAATCAAAACCAACTCGATTTAGTCATCTTGGATATTGATCGCGGCTATTCAACAGCTAGCCAGTCATTTGCTGTGCCGGATATTTTCCAAACTAATACACAAGCTAGTTTACAACTTTGCCAGCAATTAAAAGCCCAATATCCCCAATTACCAATATTAATTTTTAGCGCTACGCAAAACCAACAATTAATCACAACAGCACAAACACTAGGGGTTAATGGTTATTTTCCCAAGGGAATTGCCATTAGGGAATTAATCTCGGCTATCAATACAGTCATATCAGGGAATTCGCTATTTTTGGCTCCAATGTCTGTGCGATATGCCTCCGGCATTAAGCTCCGCTTATCGCAAACTACATCACCTTATTCCCCTTCTCCTATCTCTCGCTACATCAACAACCTAAAATCATCAGGAAACCGTTACATCCAAGCGAATTTAGTCCAAGTCAGAGGGAAATTACAAATTCCGGGAATACCAGTGTTAGAAAAAGCAGTTTTAGCTGGTAAACAACGTGAATTAATTGCAGCACGTTGGCTTTTAAATAATATCTTGGCAGTAAATCAGCAAACTCCACAAATTGACCCAACACCGAATATTCTTAATTCTATTAATTCTCCACAGCAGGAGAGTATATTTAATCCTATTAATTCTAATAATCAATTGGATTCATTCTCAACTTCAAGTTTACCATCTCAATTTAGTCCCAGAGGATTGCAAGCAGATTTGTTTTCAGCTTGCGTATCTCAACTCCAGTTATCATTGCAAAATGTCACGGATACTTATTTAGAAATAGATATTTTGCGGATTGAGAAAAAACGGGAACTTTTATATTTAATCTTGCAAAAATTAGGTAAATCCTTGGATGATTTACGTAATTCTCAAATTGAAGTTAATCAATTGTATGAGTTAAACAATCAAATTTTACGTGATTTATGGCAAACATCAACAATTGAATTTTTTGGTAAATTTGCGCGTATTCAAATTGGTAATAAAGACTTAGAAATAGTTAGCTTACTACAGCAAGATGTGGAAGTAATTCAACGCGATATTTTAGACTACATTCCCTTATTTCCTGAATTATTATCATATCTAATTTTTAACACAGAATTATATATTGATAATGCGGTATATCTAGCTGGTAGTGCGGAAGCTAAATCCCAGGCTTTACTAATTTTAGAAAACCTGTTAATTCAAGTTGCGAATAGCGTCATTCAACCGCTACTAAATAAATTAGCTGACATAGAAAAAATTAAACAAAATTTTTACGATCGCGAGTATATTTCAACTAGAGATATTGAGAGGTTTAGAAATAATTTATCGTGGAAATATCGTTTACGAAATGTTGTGAAAGAACCGCAAGCAATTTTTGAAAGTCGTTATGAATTGTTTGTATTTGCTCCAAGGGGAATCGCTAAAATGTCAATTTATGCACCTCGACGTGCCGAATTATCCCAACTCAAAGGTATTCCTTTAGTCGTGACGTTAATACTCGAATTTCGAGACGCAGTAGCACCACGTTTACAATCAGTCTTATCGTTATTGGGTAGTGGGGTAGTTTTTGTTTTAACGAAAGTAATTGGTCGCGGTTTAGGTTTAATTGGTCGTGGTATCCTTCAAGGTATTGGTAGTGTATCATTTCTCGAAGGGAAAAATAGAAAATAATATTAAGATAAGGAGTCAGAATTCAGAATATAAAGGAGTCAGAATTCAGAATATAGAAGTCAAAATAGAAAATTAAAAATGTTGGTTTAATAAAAAAAATATGCTTTTATTTATTCTCATACTCTGCATAAAAAGTTATTGATTTGAGAGTTGCTAATTCCTAATTTTTAAAAACTGATTACTGATTCTTGATTCCTAATTTCTAATTCCTGATTACCTATTCCTAACTTCTGACTCCTACCCAACTCAGATATTCCAGTTGCGACGAATTTGGAAAAAATCATCTAAAAATTCCTGACAAGTGAAATTGTGATTGATTCTTTGTAACTGCCAATCACGTGCGATCGCATCTAAAATATTAGCGAAACTTGGATAACTCATACATAAACTTGCTAGTTGCTGAATTTTGATTTTTCGATTTATTGCTAAAGCAATAATATTAATGATTTCTCTAGCTTCTGCTCCAATTATCGCCGCACCTAATATTCTGCCATTTTTTAACACAATTAACTTACATATCCCCGTATTTTCATCTCGAATCTGTGCTGCTGTGAGAGATTTAAAATATTGTCGTAATACTAAAACTTCACTTGGATGATATAAACTTTGCACTTGAGCTTGAGTTAAACCTACCTGAGCAAACATTGGTTGAGTTGATATACCCCAAACAACATTTTGATAATCAACTTTATTAGTAGAGAAAAACAAAGCATTATTTACAGCAATATCAGCTTCATAATTTGCGACATTAGCAAGTGGATATCCACCAATAACATCACCACAAGCATAAATACGAGAATTAGTAGTTTGCAACCTTTGATTCACATACAAACGGCTTTGATACCACTTTACTCCCACAGCAGCTAAATTGAGTGATTCAATATTTGGTACTTGCCCAGTTGCGACGACTATCTCATCAGTTTCAATCGCTTTATCCCCAGCTTGTAACCACTTTTTATCATCAATTTGTAAAACCTGTGTCACCAAAGTTTTAGTCAAAACACGTACCCCTTCAGCTTCTAATTGTGCCTGAAGTAATTGGCAAATATCTAAATCAACATGGGAGATAATTAATTCGCGATCGCAAATCAAAGTTACATTACAACCCAGTCGCACCAAAGTTTGTGCAAGTTGAATACTTTGAGGAATCCCACCCAAAATTACCCAATTTTCAGGTAATTTATTCCCATGCAAAGATGCACTACTCAAAACTTGCCAAATATTCGCTAAAGTTAAAAATCTAGTGTTCTGTAATCCCTCAATATTATCGATTTTTGGAAGTGAACCAGTGGCAAGTAAATATGTACGTCCTAACAATAAACGATTATTTATTGCAAACCCTAGATTTGTTTGCTTTTGAAATTGTCCAGCACCAATAACAACATCAATACCTTGTCCAACCAAATACTCTAACGAATAATGCGATCGCACCTGCAATTCTACTCCAAATACCCGCAGCATTGCAGTTTCCCAATCCAAACTTGGTATCGGTATTTTAGTTATAGATACTTCAGTTTTAGATATTTTATCGAATTCCTCGTTTTCTTTCTCACCATCAAACTGAGACAACAAAACACCAAAATCCGACGCATTTTCTAACTGTAATTTCCGTTTAGCAACTTCAGATAAAGCATCAAGATAAATTAACCCCGAATTAAAATTTTGACTTAAATTATCTTCTGGTTCAATTAATGCAACCTTTGCACGTAGCTGCGAAGCTTTCAGTGCCGCATAACGACCTGCTAAACTACCACCAATAATAACAATATCGTAGTCAATCACAGTTTAGTAATTGGGGATTGGGGATTGGGCATTGGGCATTGGGAATTGGGGATTGGGAATTGGGGATTGGGAATTGGGAATTGGGGATTG
>JAAUPE010000079.1 GCA_012034595.1 Calothrix sp. CSU_2_0
GCACGCAATCGGCGACGATACCGACCTTCAAAACCCCCTTCTAAGGGAGCATAAACGCCTAAAGCGCCATATTTCTCTAAATCGCGAATCAGCCCTTTACCAGTGGTAATTAGTGCCATGAGTTTTCTTCCTATCCCACTTCGATATTTCTATTATTGACCGGGAATTGTGAAATTCAATTACATTATTCGCTGATAGTCAACATTGACGAAAATGAGGGAGACAGAAAGTTGTTCACCCAATCCCCAATTCCTCACTTTTCTAAAAAAAATTGTAGACAAAAATAAATTCACGATCTATATTATTAGATTGTGACCAAATTTAATTTAAAATTAATTTTTAGACAAAAATTGGGTCTGTCAAAAAAGTTAGCCAAAATCATATCTAAAAACTGACAATTAATTTTTAGATAAGGTAAACTATCTAGGGTGACTTATAGACTGATATAATTAAAAGTCTTGGGGAAATTTGGGAGCTTCATTCTAAGATACCAAAGTAAACCCTGAGAAGTTTAGTTAGATTCACTCGGTTAGTGATAAATTAGGTAAGCTTGAAGCAAACCTTGTGGTCGCCAGTAAAGCAAAAACTGAGCAGTAATGTTGGTTTAGAGCATTACATTAAACCTCAGAAGTGCGGATACTGAGTGGTTCGCCACTTAAGTCCGAAGTCAGCGCCAAAGTGCCAGAGTAATGCTTAAGAGCGAGTGTTGCTGCACAACTAGCAAAGCTAATTCAGCATTGCATTGAATACCAGAGAACGACTTTTGAAACGAAGATGATTCTCGCTATGATTTTAGTGCAAAAATGGTGATGCGAAATTGAGTTAACCTCAACAGATTCGCCAAGCAACCAAAAAGATTAGGTAACGGATTCATCCGTCTGCTATTTAGAGTTTTCTAAACAGTCTATCTTTGAGCGAGTTTAAGAATCTTAACTAGATAAAAAATAACTAAAAAAGGAGAACCAGTAACTGTGTCTGTAGGTATTCTCGGCACCAAACTGGGCATGACCCAAGTCTTCGATGAAGCTGGAAGGGCGATTCCTGTCACCATCATCCACGTGGGACCATGTACAGTTACACAAGTAAAAACTGAACAGACCGACGGTTACTCTGCCATTCAGGTTGGCTATCGTGAAGTGAAAGCAAAAGGCTTAAGTAAGCCAAAACTGGGACATTTGAAAAAATCAGAAGCTCCAGCATTGCGTCACTTACGGGAATATCGCATTGAAAATGCTAGCGAATATTCTTTAGGTCAACAGATTCAGGCAGATATTTTTAGCACAGGTCAAATCGTAGACGTGAGCAGTAAAAGTATCGGTCGAGGTTTTGCGGGTAACCAAAAACGCAACAACTTCGCACGAGGACCCATGTCACACGGTTCTAAAAACCACCGCGAACCCGGTTCTATCGGTGCGGGTACAACACCCGGTCGTGTATTTCCCGGTATGAAAATGGCGGGTCGTCTAGGTGGTAAGACTGTAACTATAAAAAAATTAACCGTCATTCGAGTCGATACCGAACGAAACCTATTGCTAATCAAGGGAGCCATTCCTGGCAAACCTGGAGCCTTAGTCAACGTCTCCCCTGCCAATTTAGTCGGCAGACAAAAATAATGTTGGTATTTATGTAGTTAACGGTTAATAGTTAATAGCTAATAGGCTTTCGCCGAGTCACTAATAACTAACAACTAATGACTAAATCAAAAATAACCAATCACTAGATAACTAAGTAACCGACAAGAAAATGTTTGAGTGTGTAGTTAAAAATTGGCAAGGTGAGCAAGTCGGACAAAAAACGTTCGAGATGAAGGTTGCCAAGGAAGAAAATGCTTCCCATATAGTGCATCGCGCTTTGGTTCGACAAATGACCAACGCTCGTCAAGGTTCAGCAAACACCAAAACCCGTTCGGAAGTACGTGGTGGTGGACGCAAACCCTGGCGGCAAAAAGGTACAGGTAGAGCGCGTGCAGGTTCGATTCGATCGCCCTTATGGCGTGGTGGTGGTGTCATTTTTGGACCCAAACCGCGCAAATTTAACATAGAAATGAACCGCAAAGAGCGGAAACTGGCGTTGCGTACAGCATTTGCGAGCCGGATAGACGATTTAATCGTCGTCGAAGAATTTAACTCGCAAATGTCACGTCCGAAAACCAAAGAATTGGTAGCTGCGATCGCACGTTGGGGTTCGGAACCAAAGAATAAAACTTTATTGATTACATCGGAACGTAACGATAACGTATATTTTTCAGCACGGAACGTTGAAAACCTGAAAATGCTATCAGCAAATCAGATCAACGTTTATGACATGCTCAATGCTGACAAAATTATCATTACAATACCAGCATTAGAACAGCTTCAGGAGGTCTACAGTGCCTAACTATAACGACCCCCGCAACTTGCCCGACTTAGTACGTCGCCCCATCGTGACTGAAAAAGCGACCATGTTGATGGAGCAAAACAAATACACATTTGAAGTAGCCCCCAAAGCCGATAAATTCCAAATTAAAGCGGCAATTGAAAGCCTTTTTGATGTCAAAGTCACCAAGGTAAACACTATCAACCCACCGCGTAAGAAAAAGCGTGTTGGTAAGTTTGTTGGCTTCAAACCCCATTACAAAAAGGCAATTGTGACAGTTGCCCCTGGGGATGAAGAGAAGATTCGACAAGTTTTATTCCCAGAAGTCTAAAAAAGTTAGGAATGAGAAGTTAAAAGTGAGGAATTAAGAGTCAAGAGTGATAAATTTATCAACTTTTAACTCCTGTTTTAGATACCAAGCTTTGTAGAACTTTCACTCCTAACTCCTAACTCTCAACTCTTAACTAAAAATTATGGGTACTCGTTCTTATCGTCCCTACACCCCCAGCACGCGAGAAGTCACAATCTCCGACTTCGCGGAAATCACCAAAAGCAAACCTGAAAAGTCCCTAACGGTAAATAAACACCGCCACAAAGGTCGTAACAACCTGGGACGCATCACCAGCCGTCGTCGTGGTGGTGGACACAAACAGCTTTATCGCATCATCGACTTCAAACGCGACAAACGCAGTATTCCCGCAAAAGTTGCGGCAGTCGAGTACGACCCCAACCGTAATGCTCGGATTGCATTGCTTTTTTACCAAGATGGTGAAAAGCGCTATATCCTCCATCCCAACGGATTAAAAGTCGGCACAACCGTAATTTCCGGACCTGACTCTCCAATCGAAGATGGGAATGCATTGCCTTTGGCTAATATTCCTTTGGGTACAACCGTTCACAACATCGAATTGATTGCTGGAAAAGGCGGTCAAATCGTCCGTGCAGCTGGAGCATCGGCTCAAGTTGTTGCTAAAGAAGGTGATTACGTCACCCTCAAATTACCTTCTACCGAAGTTCGGATGGTTCGTCGCGAATGCTACGCCACCATTGGACAGGTAGGAAATATCGAACACCGGAACTTGAGTGCTGGTAAGGCAGGACGCAACCGTTGGAAGGGTCGCCGTCCCAAGGTCAGAGGTAGCGTCATGAACCCAGTGGATCACCCACACGGTGGTGGTGAGGGTCGGGCACCCATTGGTCGTTCCGGTCCTGTAACACCTTGGGGTAAGCCAGCACTGGGGATGAAAACTCGTAAACGCAAAAAAGCAAGCAGTGCGTTGATTGTACGTCGCCGTCGCAAAACATCGAAGCGGGGACGTGGCGGACGCGAATCTTAGAAACAGTTAGGAGTTAATAATTAGGAGTTATGGGTTTTAATTCCTAACTTCTAACTCCTAACTCCTAACTTGAAATAATTCCTAACTCCTAACTCGAATCGGAATCCTATGGGTCGTTCTCTCAAAAAAGGTCCCTTTGTTGCGGATCATTTACTCAAAAAGATAGACAAGCTCAACGCTGTCAACAAAAAAGAAGTTATTAAAACTTGGTCGCGAGCATCGACCATTCTGCCACAGATGGTTGGTCATACCATCGCCGTACATAACGGTAGACAGCATGTTCCCGTATTTGTGAGTGACCAATGGTAGGACATAAATTAGGCGAATTCGCACCTACCCGTACTTATCGCGGTCACGCCAAAAGCGACAAGAAAGGTGGTAGATAGGAGAAAATTATGGCAACTGATACTACTACTGAAGTCAAAGCGATCGCACGCTATATCCGCATGTCTCCTTTAAAAGCGCGGCGGGTTCTCGACCAAATACGCGGTAGAAGCTATCGCGAGGCATTAATCCTGCTGGAATTTATGCCATATCGAGCTTGCGATATCATCCTCAAACTCATCCGTAGCGCCGCCGCTAATGCCGAACATAACAACGGACTCGACCGCGCTCAATTGATAATCACCCAAGCATACGCCGACCAAGGTCCAGTTCTCAAGCGTTTCCAACCCAGAGCGCAGGGAAGAGCTTACCAAATCCGCAAACCAACATGTCATATCACTGTTGCTGTAGCTGAAGGTGCGGTTGCGGAATAAAATCCGTCGCCAAAACTTAACCAAAACTGAGTCGGTTGTCGCAACTGCGCGGTATTTACAAAAAAACTCCTACAGCAAGAAATTTTAGAGGAAGCATTTGTGGGACAGAAGATTCATCCAGTCGGCTTTCGACTAGGAATTACTCAAGAACACCAATCTCGTTGGTTTGCAGAACCTAGTCGCTATCCAGAGCTTCTGCAAGAAGACTATAAACTTCGTAAATACATCGAAGAAAAATTAGGTAGATTGGCGCAAAATAACGCCGGAATCTCTGAAGTTCGGATTGAACGCAAAGCAGACCAAATCGACCTCGAAGTACGCACAGCCAGACCTGGGGTTGTCGTCGGACGTGGAGGACAAGGTATTGAGTCATTGCGTACTGGACTCCAAGAACTTCTTGGTAGTAATCGCCAAATCCGCATCAACGTTGTTGAAGTACAGCGAGTCGATGCTGATGCCTATTTGATTTCCGAATACGTAGCACAGCAGCTTGAACGTCGGGTTTCGTTCCGCCGAGTCGTGCGTCAAGCAATTCAACGCGCCCAACGTGCCGGAATCCAAGGCATCAAAATTCAAGTTAGTGGTCGTCTCAACGGTGCTGAAATCGCCCGTACAGAGGCATCACGAGAAGGTAGCGTTCCCTTGCATACCCTACGGGCAGATATTGACTACGCATACTGCACAGCAAAAACTGTCTACGGTATTCTAGGCATCAAGGTTTGGGTCTTCAAGGGCGAGATTATACCCGGACAAGAAGAAGCTCCCGCACCAACTTCAAATCGAAGCGATCGCGGCGATCGTGGCGATCGTGGTGAACCCCGCCGTCGTGGTGGTGGTCAACGTCGTCGCCAACAATTTGAAGACCGCTCGAATGAAGGATAAATGAATTTTAGATTTTAGATTGTACGAAAAGTTGCCTACTAGGTTCTTCCCTGTTAAGCAAACTTTTCAAGACGGATTTTAGATTTTTAGACTTGTTCTGCAATCAAAATCCTAAATCCTAAATCCGTAGACACCCAGAGGGTAGCTTCCCGAAAGGTAATCCAAAATTGTTACTAAAGTTATGCTAAGTCCAAGAAGAACTAAATTCCGCAAACAGCAGCGCGGACGGATGAAAGGGTTAGCTTCACGTGGAAGCTCCTTAAATTTCGGAGATTTTGCTCTCCAAGCACAGGAACCATGCTGGATTACCTCAAGGCAAATCGAGGCTTCCCGTCGGGCGATGACTCGTTATATCCGCCGGGGTGGTAAAATCTGGATTCGCATCTTCCCTGATAAACCAGTCACCATGCGTCCCGCAGAAACTCGGATGGGTTCCGGTAAAGGAAACCCAGAATATTGGGTCGCTGTGGTAAAACCAGGACGTATTTTATTTGAAATCGCTGGCGTTCCCGAAGCAACAGCTCGCGAAGCAATGCGTTTGGCAGCCTACAAGTTGCCGATTAAAACCAAATTTATTTCGCGTGCTGAAATAGAACCCCAAGAACAGGAACAGGAACAGGAACAGGAACAGGAGTAGGTCATGCCGCTTCCCAAGATTTCAGAAGCTAGAGAATTAACCGACGAAAGATTAGTTGAGGAAATTCTCGCAGTTAAAAAGCAATTGTTTCAATTGCGGTTGCAAAAAGCGACCAGACAGCTAGAAAAACCCCACCAATTTCGCCATGCACGCCATCGTTTATCGCAGTTGCTAACTGTAGAAAACGAGCGGAAAAGAGCAGCAGCAAAGGAAGGTTAGGAGTTAGAAGTTATAGGAATTAGGAGTTAGGAATTAGGAGTTAGGAATTAGAAGTTAGGAATTAGGAGTTAGGAATTAGGAGTTAGGAATTAGGAGTTAGGAATTAGAAGTTAAATATTTAAGAACATTTAACTCACAGATCATAACTAATAACTCGCAACTCATAACTAATAACTCGCAACTCATAACTAATAACTCGCAACTCATAACTAATAACTCGCAACTCATAACTAATAACTCGTAACTCATAACTCTAAGAAGTAGGAGATTATGGCAGTTAAAGAAAGAGTCGGTTTGGTAGTGAGCGACAAAATGCAAAAAACGGTAGTAGTTGCCGTTGAAAACCGCGCTCCCCATCCTAAGTACGGAAAAATTGTGGTAAAAACCCGGCGTTATAAAGCTCACGATGAAGAGAATCAGTGCAAAATCGGCGATCGCGTTCGCATCTCCGAAACCCGACCACTGAGTAAAACAAAACGCTGGCAAGTCACAGAAATCCTGACTAAGTAAAATCCACACTAACGTTGTTAGAAAATCTAACGACTTTCTAGGGAGAGTAATCGTGATTCAACAGCAAACTTATCTCAATGTCGCAGACAATAGCGGTGCCCGTAAACTCATGTGCATCCGCATCTTGAGTAAAGGTAACAGCCGTTATGGCTTTATTGGTGATCGCATTATCGCCGTCGTTAAAGACGCTATTCCCAACATGGGTGTCAAAAAATCCGATGTTGTCGAAGCAGTTATCGTCCGTACCCGCCATACTATCCGTAGAGATAGCGGCATGAGTATTCGTTTTGACGATAACGCTGCTGTCATCATCAACAAAGATGGCAACCCCAAAGGAACCCGCGTTTTCGGTCCCGTAGCACGGGAATTACGAGAAAAAAGTTTTACCAAAATTGTATCCCTGGCACCGGAGGTGCTGTAATGCCAAAGGAAAAGCCTAAAGTATTCCACAAGATGCACGTCAAAACTGGCGATACCGTACAGGTAATCGCTGGTAAAGACAAAGGTAAAGTAGGTGAAGTGATGAAAGCGCTTCCCCAAGACAGCAAAGTCCTTGTCAAAGGCGTGAACATGAAAACAAAACACGTCAAACCCCAAGCCGAAGGGGAATCAGGACGGGTTGTCACCCAAGAGTATCCCATTCACAGTTCTAACGTAATGTTGTATTCGACCAAGCAAAACGTCGCTAGCCGCGTTTGCTACACCGTTACAGCCGAAGGAAAGAAAGTGCGGATGCTCAAAAAAACAGGGGAAATCCTAGATAAATAGTTAGGAGTTAGAAGTTAATAGTTAGGAGTTAATAGTTAGGAATTAGGAATTAGGAGTTAGCAGTTAATAATTAAAATTAGTATTTAATTTATCAACTCAATTTACAACTCATGACTCGAAATTCAGAACTGAAAAATTCAGAACTCATAATTAAAAACTCATAATTCATAACTTAATCTTTCCCTGACAAAGACCAGGGACACCAAGGAAAAACATTATGGCAAACAAGCTCAAATCTACATTTCAAGAGACGATAACTCCCAAACTGATTAAACAGTTTGACTATACCAACGTTCACCAAGTACCTAAAGTCATTAAAGTTACGGTGAACCGAGGACTGGGAGAGGCTGCAACTAATGCAAAAGCGCTTGAAGCTTGTCTCAACGAAATTGCATTAATTACTGGTCAAAAGCCAGTTGTCACCAGAGCTAAAAAAGCGATCGCAGGTTTTAAGATTCGTGAAGGTATGCCCGTAGGAGTCATGGTGACACTACGCGGCGATCGCATGTACTCTTTCCTAGAGCGCTTGATTAATCTGGCACTGCCTCGAATCCGCGACTTTCGCGGAATTAGCCCCAAAAGCTTTGACGGACGTGGGAACTATACCCTGGGTGTTCGCGAACAATTAATATTTCCAGAAGTCGAATACGACAAAATCGACCAAATTCGTGGTATGGACATCTCCATCATTACCACAGCTAAAAACGACGAAGAAGGTCGCGCCCTACTCAAAGAAATGGGTATGCCCTTTCGCGATCAATAAGTTCATCTAGACAGAGGTAAAGATGGCGGTAAACGACACAATTGCAGATATGCTCACGCGCATCCGCAATGCCAATATGGCAAGGCATCAAACAACACTAGTGCCTGCAACAAAAATGACTCGCAATATTGCGCGAGTCTTGCGTGAAGAAGGCTTTATCGGTGAATTTGAGGAAGCTGGAGAGGGTATTAAAACAAATTTGGTGATTTCTCTCAAATATAAAGGGAAAAGTCGCCAACCCCTGATCACAGCCCTCAAACGAGTTAGCAAACCAGGCTTACGTGTTTATTCCAACCGTAAAGACCTACCGCGAGTACTCGGTGGTATTGGGATTGCGATTATTTCCACATCAAGCGGCATCATGACAGACCGCGAAGCCCGCCGCCAAAATGTCGGTGGTGAAGTGCTTTGTTTCGTTTGGTAGTCATTAGTCATTTGTCGTTTGTCGTTAGTGATTTGTCATTACTCAGTTGTTATTAATTTGGTTCTAATTCGCGGTTTGAATTATCAACAAAAACGTCAAAGAAACAAATAATAAATAATAAAAGACAAATAGCAAAAGGCAAATAACAAAGGATAAAAAACAAAGGACAAAGAAAGATTATGTCTCGAATTGGTAGAAGTCCAATTACGGTTCCAGCAAAAGTCCAAGTGACAATTAATGGTGCCAAGATAGTTGTAAAAGGTCCCAAAGGCGAACTTTCCCGCGATTTGCCCCCTAATGTATCGGTGGCACAAGAAGGAGAAATTCTTTCCGTAAATCGCCGTGACGATACTCGTCCATCCCGCCAATTACATGGTTTATGCCGGACACTTGTAGCAAACATGGTAGAAGGTGTATCCCAAGGTTTCCAGCGACGCTTGGAAATTCAAGGGGTTGGTTATCGGGCTGCGGTTCAAGGTCGCAATCTCGTTCTCAACATGGGTTACAGCCATCAAGTGCAAATCGTACCTCCCGATGGTGTGCAGTTCGCAGTTGAAAACAATACCAACGTCATAGTTACCGGGTATGACAAAGAAATCGTTGGCAATACAGCAGCACGAATTCGCGCTGTGCGTCCACCCGAACCCTACAAAGGTAAAGGTATTCGTTACTCTGGCGAAGCAGTTCGTCGTAAAGCTGGTAAGACTGGTAAGGGTAAGAAATAAAATATGAAACTCACTCGCAGAGAATCAAAAGAACGTCGTCGTCGGCGTATTCGCGGCAAAGTCGGTGGTTCTTCAGAACGTCCTCGCTTGGCTATATTTCGTTCCAACGAGCATATTTATGCTCAAGTAATTGACGACACATCACATCACACCTTGGTTGCTGCTTCTACATTAGACCCCGAATTGAAAACTCAATTGGGTTCTGGTGCTAATTGCCAAGCTTCAACCGAAGTTGGAAAATTGATCGCCAAACGTTCGATTGAAAAAGGTATTACACAAGTAGTATTCGATCGCGGTGGTAATCTTTACCACGGGCGCATTAAAGCACTAGCAGAAGCTGCCCGCGAAGCTGGTTTAAACTTTTAGTTTAGATTGTGGAAATTGGTTAGTGGTTAGTGGTTAGTCGTTTAAGAATTAAGAGTTAATGGTTAATAGTTAGTAGTTAGTAGTTAATGGTTATTAGTTAATCAAATCAATAACCAATAATCAATAGCGAATAGCCAATAACAAATCACCAACAACAAATAACCAGTAACAAATAATCAATAACAAGTAACCAATAACAAATCACAAAGGACATTAAACATGGCAACTGGTGGTCGTAAGAAATCCAACCGCACGAAAAAAGAAGAAACTACTTGGCAAGAACGGGTTATCCAAATCCGTCGCGTTAGCAAAGTAGTCAAAGGTGGTAAAAAACTCAGTTTCCGTGCCATCGTCGTTGTCGGTAACGAACGCGGTCAGGTTGGTGTTGGAGTGGGTAAAGCATCTGATGTTATTGGTGCTGTGAAAAAGGGTGTTGCAGACGGCAAAAAACACCTGATTGATATCCCCATGACAAAATCAAACTCGATTCCCCACCCCATTAATGGCATGGGTGGTGGTGCTAAAGTGCTTATGCGTCCGGCTGCCCCTGGTACTGGTGTAATCGCAGGTGGTGCCGTACGTACAGTTCTGGAATTGGCTGGAATCCGCAATATTTTAGCAAAGCAACTTGGCTCGAACAATCCTTTGAACAATGCTCGCGCCGCAGTCAACGCACTTTCGACCCTACGTACTTTTGCTGAAGTTGCTGAAGACCGTGGTGTTCCGATTGAAAGACTCTACGCTCAGTAAAATCAATCATAAATGTAACTAAGGACGAATTATTTAAGCCATGAGACTCCATGATATCAAGCCGCAAGCCGGCTCCAAAAAACGCCCCCGCCGCGTTGGTCGCGGTATTGCAGCAGGTCAAGGTGCAAGCGCAGGTTTAGGGATGCGCGGTCAAAACTCTCGTTCTGGTGGTGGAACTAGACCCGGTTTTGAAGGTGGTCAACAACCGTTGTACCGTCGTTTACCAAAGTTGAAGGGCTTTCCCCTCGCTCCTCATAAAAAGTACACTACGATTAATGTAGATAAGCTAGCTTTGCTCCCCGCAAATACAGAGGTGTCATTGGAGTCTTTGAAAGAAGTAGGAATCCTGACATCTGGTAAATACCCTTGAAAATATTGGGTAACGGGGAATTGGGTGTTGCACTCCAAGTTAAAGCAGCAGCTTTTACAGCATCAGCTCGTAGCAAAATTGAAGCAGCTGGTGGGAGTTGTGAAGTTTCGAGGTGAGCTAGTAGATACCTTCTCTCTCGCGCACTCTCAGGGCAAACAATCTCCGCTCCCAGCGACAGGTTCACTCTCTAGGTAACGCCCTTTATGATTAGTCGAGATAAACCCCCAAGCGCTCAAGAAACTTTTATGCAGATGGCGCAAGCAGCTGGACTTCGAGGTCGGCTGCTTGTTACGGTCGGTATTTTAATTTTGATTCGGTTGGGTATTCATATACCTATTCCGGGCATAAATCGCGAAGACTTTGCTGCCGCGATCGCAAATAATAATCAAGTATTAAGCTTTTTGGATATCTTTTCGGGAGGCGGACTTTCGGCACTTGGTGTATTCGCCTTGGGAATTCTCCCTTACATTAATGCTTCGATTATCATCCAACTTTTGACCGCCGCCATCCCCGCTTTAGAAAATTTACAAAAAAATGAAGGTGAAGCTGGCAGACGCAAGCTTTCCCAATATACCCGCTATGTTTCCTTGGGATGGGCGATTTTACAAAGCGTTTTCATCTCAGCTTTTTGGCTGCAAACATATGCCATTAAACCTGGACCTTTTTTCATCGCTCAAACTGCGATCGCTCTTGTTGCAGGTTCGATGTTTGTCATGTGGGCTTCGGAAGTTGTCACCGAACGCGGTATTGGTAATGGAGCATCTTTGTTGATTTTTGTCAACATTGTCGCCACACTCCCAAAATCGTTACAAAATACAATCCAGTTAGTTGAAAGCGGTGGGCGCGATACGGTTGGGCGAGTAATCGTCTTGCTGCTCCTATTTTTAGTCACAACTATTGGTATTGTTTTTATCCAAGAAGGTGTTCGTCGCATCCCAATTATTTCGGCTCGTCGTCAAGTTGGTCGTCGGATTTTAGCAGAGCAGCGCAGTTATCTGCCATTGCGTCTCAACCAAGGTGGGGTGATGCCAATCATTTTTGCATCCGCCATCCTCAGCTTACCGGCTTTGATTTCCCAATTTGCCAAAAATCAAACCTTTGCCAATATAGTTCAAACATATCTAAGTCCTAGCGGCAATGGTTCTTGGGTTTACGCACTGGTGCAGCTAGTTTCGATTGTTTTCTTTAGCTATTTCTACTCCTCACTCATTGTGAATCCAGTCGATGTAGCACAGAACCTGAAAAAGATGGGTTCGAGTATCCCAGGTATTCGTCCCGGTAAAGCGACTAGTGAGTATATCGAGCGCGTATTAAATCGATTAACTTTTTTAGGAGCAATCTTCTTAGGGTTAATTGCGATCGTTCCGACTGCAATCGAGGGATTTCTGAATATTCGCACATTTCAAGGATTTGGTGCAACTTCGTTATTAATCTTGGTTGGTGTAGCGATTGACACTGCAAAGCAGATTCAAACCTACGTTATCTCCCAGCGCTATGAAGGAATGGTGAAACAATAGTGACGCGACTAATCTTCTTGGGACCTCCGGGTGCAGGCAAAGGTACGCAAGCCAAAGCCCTTGCAGACCACTGGCAAATTCCCCACATTTCTACGGGTGACATTTTACGTCAAGCTTTAAAGGAGCAAACTCCTTTAGGAATTAAAGCACAGAGTTATATGGATAAGGGCGAGTTAGTTCCCGACCATTTAGTACAAGCTATGGTGGAGGAACGTCTCAAGCAACCCGATACTGAACCTGGCTGGATTCTTGATGGTTTTCCTCGAACTGTTCAACAGGCTAGTTTTTTGGAAGGTTTATTGCAAAAACTAGAGCAACGGGGTGAGAGGGTTGTAAATCTTGACGTACCTGACGATATTGTGGTGGGACGTTTGCTCGAACGCGGACGGAAAGACGATAACGAAGATGTAATTCGTCGTCGTCTTGAGGTTTATCGCTCGGAAACTGCGCCATTAATTGACTACTACAGTTCTAAACAACAATTACTGATAGTTAATGGGAATCAGTCCCTCGAAGAAGTCACCATCGAACTCACAAAAGCTATTGCTTAGCTAAGGGTTAATGGTTGTTTGTCTTTTTGTCAATGACCAATAACCAATGCCCTTTTAAATAAGATATATTAATAAACTGTTGATATATTTAGCAAAATATGTTTGCTTGCAGTAGTAGCTGAACTGCAAGTGACTACAAAAATATTGAGTTGAGGAAAAAACCAGTTGTCTAAACAAGACTTAATCGAAATGGAGGGCACAGTTACAGAGTCACTACCCAACGCCATGTTTCGCGTTGACTTGGATAATGGCTTTAACGTGCTAGCTCATATCTCCGGTAAAATTCGCCGTAACTATATCAAGATTTTACCGGGCGATCGCGTCAAAGTAGAACTTACACCCTACGACTTAAGCAAAGGTCGAATCACCTATCGATTGCGGAAAAAATAAGCCGATGTACAGGATTTTACCATAACAAAAATTTTTTGGGTAATATCCAGCAATTAAACTGAATATTTTTTCTAAAAATGCTATAATCTAACATTTGGAGTCGAGTTAGAAAAATGAAAGTTCGAGCCTCAGTTAAACGAATCTGCGAAAAGTGCAACGTGATTAAACGTCGCGGTCGTGTAATGGTGATTTGCGTAAATCCCAAGCACAAACAGCGCCAAGGATAAGCCATATAAATTTCATCTTCATCGGGTGAGATTTCGCAAAGCATCGCAAATCTGACAATACAACCAATACAACTACTCAGCGTTAGCTGCCCAACATTAGTTGTATGTTGCAACACAGGACAAGCAATTTAGGGAGAGATTCACAGTGGCACGTATTGCCGGAGTAGACCTTCCACGCGACAAGCGGATTGAGATTGGTCTAACTTATATTTTTGGAATTGGACTATCGCGTTCCAAAGCGATTTTAGCAGCTACAGGTGTAAATCCAGACATACGAGTTAAGGATTTAAGTGACGCTGATGTTTCGGCTTTGCGCGGCGAAGTTGAAAGCAATTACCAAGTAGAAGGCGATTTGCGACGTTTAGAAGCAATGAGCATCAAACGCTTGGTAGACATCGGGACTTATAGAGGTCGTCGTCACCGTATGGGCTTACCAGTAAGAGGACAGCGTACTCGTACCAATGCTAGAACTCGACGCGGTAGAAGACAAACCGTAGCTGGTAAGAAAAAAGCACCAGGTAAATAAACTCACAATACTTGTTAATCACAAGTTTTACGCTAACTCAACTAAATCGATATGGCGCGTCAAACAAATAAAAAGACCGGGAGCAAGAAAACTAAACGTAATGTTCCCAATGGAATTGCTTACATCCAATCTACTTTCAACAATAGCATTGTGACCATCGCCGATCAAAACGGTGATGTCATATCCTGGGCAAGTGCTGGTTCTAGTGGCTTTAAAGGCGCAAAAAAAGGAACACCTTTTGCAGCTCAGACTGCTGCTGAAAGCGCAGCACGACGGGCAATGGACTCAGGTATGCGCCAAATTGAAGTGATGGTTAGCGGTCCAGGAGCAGGACGGGAAACCGCAATCCGTGCATTACAAGGTGCTGGATTGGAAATTACATTGATTCGTGATATTACACCGATTCCTCACAACGGCTGTCGTCCACCCAAGCGTCGTCGAGTTTAAAAACAATTTGGTTGGGCGGGTTGTTAACAACAATTAAGAATCAACCCAATGTCACTTTCAAGCATAAGCAACAAGCACCCTTGGAGGTGGCTTGTGCTTGGATTGTCTCATTTTGGTTCCCCTCACTCATCATCGTGACCGTCCAAGAAAGGGCAATGGAAGTAAAAGTTACCAGTCTAGGCAAATTAAATCTAGATAAGTTAACTGGAAAACTTCTTCTTAACCCAATCAATTTGTATCACTCATGCTTCTTTAAGGAAAATCCAACTCTAAATCACGAAATCGGCTAAATGATTAAGCTAAACCCAAAATCATTGACGGCATTTAGAATTGTGGCAAATCCTGGGAGCTGTAGGGGTAAAGTGTGAATTCGACAGGTAATTTTATATTGCCTGCTAGCAGGACTTAAAACAAGGGAGGCTGCTTCGTGGCGCAATTTCAAATTGAATGTGTAGAGTCCAATACAGAAGAAACTCGAAGTCACTATAGTAAATTTGTCTTAGAACCTCTGGAAAGAGGGCAAGGAACAACAGTCGGTAACGCACTGAGACGAGTTTTACTTTCTAATTTAGAAGGTACTGCGGTGACTGCGGTGAGAATTGCAGGGGTTTCCCACGAATTCGCCACAGTTACTGGTGTGCGTGAAGACGTTCTGGAAATAATGATGAAAATGAAGGAAATCATTCTCAAAAGTTATTCCCCCCAACCTCAGATTGGTCGCTTACTTGTTACAGGTCCAGCCAACGTAACTTCGGCGCATTTTGATTTACCTAGTGAAGTTGAAGTGATGGACCCGACTCAGTATGTGGCAACTCTAGCAGAAGGCGCAAAGCTGGAAATGGAGTTCCGCATTGAAAGAGGCAAAGGTTATCGAACCGTCGAACGTGGTCGGGAAGAGGCTACGTCGTTAGACTTTTTACAAATTGACTCCGTATTTATGCCTGTGCGGAAGGTAAATTATAGCGTCGAAGAAACTCGTGGCGAGAGTAATATACCTAAAGACAGGTTATTGCTCGAAGTTTGGACGAACGGGAGTCTTAGCCCTCAAGAAGCGCTTTCTTCAGCCGCGAATATCCTGGTAGATTTATTTAATCCGTTGAAGGACTTTACTTACACGGAACAGGATACAGGAATTACCGAAGACCTAGACCCAACGGCGCAAATTCCCATTGAGGAATTACAACTTTCGGTACGTGCTTACAATTGTTTGAAGCGGGCACAAGTTAATTCTGTAGCTGATTTGCTCGATTATACTCAAGAAGACCTATTGGAAATAAAGAACTTTGGTCAAAAGTCGGCTGAGGAAGTTGTAGAGGCTTTACAACGACGTTTGGGTATTACACTGCCGATGGAAAGAGGCTCCAAGCACAATTAAAGGTTAGGAGTTAGGGGTTAGGAGTTGGGAGTTGGGAGTTAGGAGTTGGGAGTTAGGAGTTGGGAGTTGGGAGTTATTAGTTAATTGTTCTTCTTTTAGAACTAATTAAGTAATCAACAACTGACCGATAATAAATAACAATTAACAAATAGCAAATAACAACTAACAAATAACAAATAACAAATAACAAATATCTAACTCTGTATTTTATTGTTCATCGTCGATTATTATGCGTCACCGTTGTCGGGTTAAACAACTAAGTAAACCAGCAGATCAGCGACGTGCCCTGTTACGATCGCTCACAACTGAACTAATTCGTCACGGTAAAATCACAACTACTTTAGTTCGCGCCAAAGTAGTACGTGCCGAAGTCGATAAAATGATTACCCTTGCCAAAGATGGCTCGCTATCAGCACGTCGCCAAGCAATGGGTTACATTTTTGATAAACAACTAGTTCACGCTCTCTTTGAGCAAGCACCACAACGCTACGGAACACGACAGGGTGGTTATACCCGGATTATGCGTACCGTACCCCGTCGTGGTGATAATGCCTCAATGGCAATTATTGAACTCGTCTAAATTTGGGATTTGAGGTTTTGGAGCCAATTGTTGATTGTTAGTTTTTTTTAGTTATCCTACTTCTTGCTAACCATTAATAGATATTGAATTCTCAGCGCTAACCCAAAATCCAAAATTGCTATGTTAGAGAGCCAGACCACAGAACAAAAACGAGTCGCCCTGGTAATACAATACCTGGGGACTCATTTTCATGGCTGGCAAAGGCAAGCACAACATCGTAGCGTACAGGAAGAAATCGAAAAGGCGATCGCGGAAATTGTCGGTCATCATGTCAACCTACATGGTGCAGGACGAACCGATGCCGGAGTACATGCAGCCGCACAGGTGGCACATTTTAACGTCATCAGTAAAATACCACCCCAGAAATGGGCAGCAGTTCTCAATAAGTACCTACCATCCGATATATTGATAAGGGCATCATCGTCCGTTAATTCCAACTGGCACGCCCAATATAGTGCAATGTATCGGCGCTATCGTTACACCCTCTATACAGACCAGTTTCCCAACTTATTTATCAAACCCTTTTGTTGGCATTATTATCATGCTCCCCTGGATGAATCATTAATCCAGGACGCACTTGAACCCCTGCTTGGGAAACATGACCTTAAAGCATTTCGCCGCACCAATTCCAAACGCGCCCATTCTTGGGTAGAAGTCCAGGAAGTTAGATGCGATCGCGATGGTTCATTTATCCATATTGAAATTCAAGCAGATGGATTTTTGTATGGGATGGTACGCTTCATCGTGGGAATGCTTGTACAGGTAGCATCGGGAGAAAGAACAATTTCCAACTTCACCGAAATTTGGAAAAATCAACTCCGAGAACAAGTAAAGCATTCCGCACCAGCCCAAGGTTTATGCCTGTTGCGTGTGGGTTATCCAGACTCGACCTTTTCAAAAGAAATTTGGTTTGATACCCAGCCCAAGTTTGTATTTAGCTAATAAGGGAATAGGGAATAGGGGATTGGGCATGGGGAATTGAGAATATTTCATCTACCCTTTACCCCTTGCCCATTGCCCCTTGCCCATCGCCCAATTAACCAAGGACAATCGATCGATGACAGCACAAAAAACATATCTTCCCCCAGTCAGTACCCTCAAGGGTGACTGGTACGTAATCGATGCAGCCGACCAACGCTTAGGTCGTTTAGCTACCGAAATCGCCATGATTCTCCGTGGCAAAAGAAAACCCGAATACACACCCCACCTAGATACAGGTGACTTTGTAATTGTCGTTAACGCTGAGAAAATCACCGTTACAGGTAAAAAGCGCAGCCAAAAACTTTACCGTCGTCACTCTGGTCGTCCTGGTGGAATGAAAACCGAAACATTCGCCAAACTTCAAGACCGCTTACCCGAACGTATCATCGAACAAGCAGTCAAAGGCATGTTACCCAAAAATAGCTTGGGAAAACAGTTGTTTACCAAGTTGAAAGTGTATGCAGGAGAAACCCATCCCCATGCCGCTCAACAACCCAAAGAATTGAAAGTTAATACCATTCCCGGAGTAGAAAATTAATGCAAGCAACCGATACCGATAGCGGTCGCGCTATGTACTTTGGCACAGGTCGTCGTAAATGCGCGATCGCACGTGTCAGATTAGTCCCTGGAACCGGAAAACTCACTGTCAACGGTAAACCTGGAGATTTATATTTCCAATTTAATGCCAACTACCTTGGTGTCATTAAAGCCCCTTTGGAAACTTTAGGTATGGAAAATGACTATGACATCCTCGTAAAAGCCGAAGGTGGTGGTCTGACTGGACAATCAGACGCAGTTCGTCTGGGTATTGCCCGCGCACTTTGTCAACTCGACCCCGGAAACCGTCCCCCACTCAAAACTGAAGGTTATTTAACTCGTGACCCACGAGCTAAAGAACGCAAAAAATACGGTTTGCATAAGGCTCGTAAAGCTCCTCAGTACTCGAAACGATAAAATGGTCAATGGGTAATGGAAAATGGGCAATGGACAAGGGGCAAGGGGCATAAAATAATTACCCGATCCCCGATGCCCTATCCCCGATACCCAATTTAAAGTTATAATTGAAAGTAAGATTAACCACAAAAGGAACAATGGCTAAAAAAAGTATTCATCCTCAGTGGTATCCAGAAGCTAAAGTTATTTGCAACGGACAAGTTGTAATGACAGTCGGCTCCACCAAGCCTGAATTAAACGTAGACGTTTGGTCTGGAAACCACCCCTTTTACACAGGAAACCAGAAGATTATTGACACCGAAGGTCGCGTAGAACGTTTCCTCCGCAAATATGGTATGTTCGACCAATCTGCCACCAATCAAGAAGAAACTAAGCCAGAAGACAGTAAGCAAGAAGAACAAAAGTAGCTGCTTGGCTTTGCTTCATAACGACCCTGCACTAGCTGTTGGGTCGATTTTGCGTATTTATTTTACGTATTTTGCAAAAGCCAATTTTTAGTTATTTTAAGGAGCGCTGTAAGCATCATGGCTGAACAATATTTGTTGGAGAAATTAAAATCTGTCGAACAAACTTTTCACGAACTAACCCGTCGTCTTGCCGATCCAGATACAGCCAAAGACCAACATGAGTATCAAACAATCGCCAAAGCGCGATCGGGATTGGAAGAGGTTGTAAATAGTTACGAAAATTGGAAAATTGCTCAAGATGATTTAATTGGGGCACGTCAGATTTATAAAGAGTCTGCGAGTGACCCAGAAATGCAAGAAATGGCTGGTTTGGAAGTTAAGGAACTCGAAGAAAAAATTCAGTTTCTAGAGACTCGTTTGAAAGTGTTGTTATTACCCCGTGACCCCAACGACGAAAAGAATATAATGTTGGAAATTCGCGCTGGTACTGGTGGTGATGAAGCGAGTATCTGGGCTGGAGATTTGATGCGGATGTACACTCGCTATGCCCAAACCCAGGGGTGGAAAGTACTTTTGGCAAGCGAGTCTTTAGGGGAAATGGGTGGTTGGAAAGAAGTTATCCTTGAGATTAAGGGTAATGATGTATACAGCCAACTCAAATTTGAGGCTGGTGTGCATCGTGTGCAGCGTGTTCCCGTGACAGAAGCGGGGGGAAGGGTACATACATCAACGGCAACGGTGGCAATTATGCCCGAAGTTGATGATGTGGAAGTGCATATTGACCCCAAAGACATCGAAATGAAAACAGCCCGCTCCGGTGGTGCGGGTGGACAAAACGTCAACAAAGTGGAAACTGCGGCTGACTTGTTACATAAACCTACGGGTATTCGGATTTTTTGTACTGAAGAGCGGAGCCAGTTACAGAATAAAGAACGGGCGATGCAGATTTTGCGGGCGAAGTTGTATGAAATGAAACTTCAAGAGCAACAAGCCGAGATTACTTCAGCACGACGTTTACAGGTGGGGACGGGTTCGCGTTCCGAGAAAATACGGACGTACAACTATAAAGATAACCGCGTCACCGACCACCGTTTGAATCAGAATTTTTCCTTAACTCCCGCTTTGGAAGGGGATATTGAAAATATTATTCAATCTTGTATTTCCCAAGATCAGCAAGACCAATTAGCGGAACTTGCGGCTTCTGCGAATAATTAAATTTGAGGATGAATGGGATAGCGATCGCGGTTATCCCTTATTTTTGATACGAACAACCATAGAATGACGTTTATTGCTTTAGAATTCATAGCTACTCCATTCTGGGCTTTAGGAACTAACTATTTATTATGAAGTGCCATCATCGCTTGCGACTGCAATGTCGAAGTGTAGCACTTCTTCGCGGACTCCCAACTTTGTATAGAGGGCGATCGCAGGGTCATCCCCGATATCCGCTTGTACGAAAATAACATAGGCTGCTCGCGCTACAGCAATCTTCTTTAATTCCTGAATTAATGCGGTGGCAATGCCTTCCCGTCGATGCGCTGCTGCAACAGCCAGATCGTAAATATAGATTTCACTTCGCTCCTGCTCGAACTTCTGGAGTTCGTAAGCGGCGATACCTCCGACTACCGATCTATTTTTTAACGCTGCAAGTGCGATGAAATAATCGCTGCTTAACAACCGCTTGAGATAGGCAGTGCTTGGGCGAGACGATCTATAGGTATCAACTTCATCGAAAGCCTCACCAAAGGTAGTTAATAAACCCTCCATAAGTGGTAAGTCGTTGGCAGAAAGCTGGCGAATGCTGATTGGTTCAGAGGATGACATTTTTACCTATTGATTGGGGTGAATCGCAGGCTAGAAGCCTACAACTACATTCGGAATCAGACAAAATCATCCGGTCGTTAAGCAACGCCGAACGGTGATAGCTAAGATGCAAGAGGCTTGTTAGCTGGCGGTATAAACCCATATCTCAAACTTTGCCTCAGACGATAACTCGGTTGCCAGTGAACCGTAATGATCGGCACAAAACTCTTCAAACTCTTCCATGATGCGATAGAAAATCTCATCTGACACCCGCCAACATAAACCGTATGCCCGTGATTTGAAAAATCCAATTAGCTGATCGACTGTATTGCTCACCATCCACTTTTTTGCAATCACGTAATTTGAGCAATAACCTTTGCCGTGAAAATAGTCTTCTACGTTAATTTCTTCGATTACTGCATTGTTCCGTTGTGATATTTGCACTCCTTCATACTTAGCCAAGATAGCTCTGAAATAACGCTCAAATTCCATCCGAGCGGGTGGAGTAATCCATTGAGCGTTGAGATAAAAACCTCTTGGTTTCAGGACGCGATCAATCTCATCCAGAAACGCTTTCCAATTTGAGACGGTATGAACCATATGAACAGTTAATACAACGTCAAAACTTGCATCTGAAAAAGGTAGTTGAGAGGCATCCGTCTGGATCAACTTCAGATTTTGAGGAATTTTGTGCAGCTTTTGGCTGAACTGGTTGAGCATCTCCTGAGAAATATCTATTCCAGTTACCGAGTAGCCACGTCTAACTAGAGGCAGAACGTTCAACCCAGTTCCAACACCAGGCTCTAAGAAAGATGTTTTAGGGTTTGCGTCAACAAGCGCAATTATAAAATCTGCAACTTCCTCTGCGACTGATTCTGTCATCCAGCGCGTCTGGTCATAAATTGGTGCAATGTTGTTGTAATAGTTGGATTTGCCCATGAAATTAATTTCGATTTATCGCTTAAATTTATCAAGCGATCGCATCCCAAACTGAACTAGATAGTTTTTAAAAACCTATATCTCCGACTTTTTTAAATTAGGGATATTAATGGGGATATTCATAATAATTTAAGATGCTTTCGCTTGCCTTTGTTGAATCCGTTCAGCACTACCTGTAGGAATCGATGCAATTAACCTCTGAGTATATTCTTCCTGCGGTTGCCGATATATATCCTCAGCTTTTCCTTGTTCGACGATTTGCCCTTTATTCATCACTAAAATGCGATCGCTCATAAATTTGACGACGCTCAAATCGTGGGAAATAAATATGTAGGTCAACCCAAACTCATCTTGCAATTCCTTCAATAAGTTCAATACCTGAGCTTGTACCGACACATCCAACGCTGAAACCGATTCGTCGCAAATAATAAACTTGGGATTTAATGCTAAGGAACGAGCAATACAAACCCTCTGTCGCTGTCCTCCCGAAAACTGGTGCGGATAACGATTCATCGCATCTGCACTCAATCCCACCCTTTCCAGCAAATATACTGCCCGCTCCCGTCGTTCTTTAACCGTTTTTCCTTGTTTGTGAATTACTAACGGTTCCATAATCGCATCCCCAACTTTCATTCTCGGATCGAGGGCACTAAATGGATTTTGAAAAATAATTTGCATTTGTCGCCGTAATATCTGCAATTCACTACCTCTGAGTTGCGTAATATCACGATTTTCAAAAATGATTTTTCCATCTGTGGGTTCGATCAACCTTAGCAAAGTCCGAGCTAAAGTACTTTTTCCGCAACCCGATTCACCCACCAAACCCAAAGTTTCACCACGTTTAATATCAAATGAAACATCATTTACTGCCATGAAGTAGCGCTTTGTTGCACCAAATACACCTTTGACGGGAAAACCAACTTTGAGATTTTGAATTTGCACCAAAACAGGTTCTTGTTCGAGTTTGGTAAGACGACGATTAACTTCTTCTAAACTAACTTGAATTGGGTCTTCAGGAGATTTCGCCTTGATTATGACTTCTCCCCCTTGACTTTCCTCCACACTCATATAATCGGAAACCGTCAGCAACTTCTGAGGACGACTATTGAGGGATGGACGACAAGCGACCAAACCTTTGGTGTAAGGATGTTGGGGATGATTAAAAATTTCGCTAGAATTACCCGATTCAACAATCTTCCCTCTGTACATGACAGCGACTGTATCGGCAATTTCCGAGATTAAGCCTAAATCGTGGGTAATAAAAATCATCGCCATATTGCGCTGCTGTTGCAACTCCCGCAATAAATCAATAATTGTTGCTTGTACCGTCACATCCAAAGCTGTTGTCGGTTCGTCAGCAATCAATAACAAAGGGTTACAAGAAATTGCCATCGCAATCATTACCCGTTGTAGCTGTCCTCCCGAAAGTTGGTGCGGGTAGCGTTCCAAAATTGAATCTTTGTGCTGCTTAACGAATTCATGCAGTTTCTGGGGTGGGAGGATGTCCCCCGTTTGCTTGGCTGTCTCCAAATATTGTTCTTGGAGTTGCTCATCGCTAGGCAAAAGTTTCACCTCTTGCAATCCTGCGATCGCTTTTTGTTTGGCTTCGGCAACTGTAATTTTTTGATGTCGTAAAATTGCTTCGGTAAGCTGATAGCCAATTGTAAATACTGGGTTGAGCGAACTCATTGGTTCTTGGAAAATCATCGCAATATCCCCACCACGATGCAGTTGCATTTCTTCTGGGGGTAATTCTACCAAGTTAATCGGGTTTGAATAGGGTTGGGGAAAAAATAAGATGTCCCCATTACTCACTCTCCCCGGAAATTGCAACAAACCCATTACCGCAAGCGATGTTACCGATTTTCCGCTTCCCGACTCCCCCACAATTCCTAACGTTTCACCACGCTGCAAATCGAAAGAGATATCGTCAACAGCTTTGACGCTTTTCTTATCCCCTGATTTCTCGTTCCCTGAAAAATCAACTTGCAAATTACGAACCGAGAGAATTGTGTCTTTCATAGAAGTCGGTAGATATATTTATTAAATTTAAAATAATTGCATCTTAACAGTAGTTTAAACATTTGCAGCATTGGGTGTATAAGGAAACGGGGAAAGAGGAATATAAAACTTTTCTCTTCCCCAATCCCCAATCCCCAATCCCCTAAAACGGAATATCATCCTCATCAGGTGCATCCATTGCTGGATAAGTACTAGGCTCAAAATTCCTTTGAGGTGTGTTTTGATTGTAATCGTCATTCATCACACCAACATTGGTTCTCGCTGGTGCTGGTTCTGATACAGGTGGTTGGTAACTAGGAGTATTGTTTGCTGGTTGATAATTTGCTGGTGGATAATCGGTTGGAGAATAACTTGCTGGTGCAGAATTATTTCTCGTATTTGTAGCTGCCGATGTTGCTTGCTCCATCATGGGAGTCGTTGTTGTCACGATGGCACCACCCAGGGAATGGATTTTTTGCACTGTCAATTCTGCACGCTTCTCTTTAAACCCTTCACGCTGAATTGTATTCATCCCCAACCTTCCTTCGAGCAACACGCGATCGCCTTGATGATAATTCGCGTGAATCTCTTTTGCCATATTACCCCAACCAATTACCCGCAACATCCCTGGTGCATCGTCTGGACGGGAACCCGCAAACTGTACCATCATCTCCGCAAGCTCCAAACCATCGGGTGTATGTCGCAGTTGGGGAGGGTTGGTTATTTCTGCCATCAAAATACAGCTATTCATTCGATTCTTCTCCTGTTGTCAAATATCTTAAGTTCCATTAACATTTCTGTTTCTGTTGCTGACTCAACCAAAAACCACAATAAAGATTAACAATCATTAGCAAAATTAAATAGACTCAGAATCTGTAGTTTTTAATATGTTTGATAATTTAACTCGATGTTTACCAATACCACATATTTATTTTGCTACTTATTATTGTAATAATTCTTGATTCAATTCATTCTATTTTTACCCTTGGCTTTTAGTATTTTCTAACATAAAAGTCAAGCAAAAATCGCCAACGAACGCTGTAAGTTGTTCGCAAATTCTGCCTGACAACTAGGGGTTAATTAACTCTGCAAGAATTAATAGTGCAATTGTACCATGAAGGCGATACTCTTTTGGAGTCGCTTTGCGATCGCAAAAAGAAAAATTTTGGTAATTATATTGCCGAGTATGGTTTGTGATGAACTATTTGCTATCTTTAACACCTGTAAGATAACAGCCAATTAAATCGAGATTTAGGCATCCCCCTTTGGAAGTATTTATTTAAAAAAGTGAAAACTGAAGAAAAAATAATTAAAATCTGTTTTTTTCGCCTTTAAGCAGATATCATAGTTAAATCGTACTCGTTATGAGTATGGTTTAATCATAAATTGCCTTTGAGCGTGAGAGAGCAGAAGACTATGGATTTAACAAACTCGAATACTGCCAAAAATTTAGATGCGGCTTTTGGTGGAGAATCAATGGCAAATCGGAAGTACTTATTTTTTGCAGAAGTAGTTCGCAAATTGGGAATGCCAGAATTAGCGAAATTGTTTCGAGAGACAGCGAATCAGGAAACAGAACATGCATTTGCCCACTTTCGCTTGATGCATCCAGAATTGGTGGTAGAGGATGGAGCATCGTTAACAGCAGCAGAGAAAAAAGCGATCGCATCTCGGTGTTTAGAATTGGCGATCGAAGGTGAGACATACGAGTACATGACGATGTACCCTGGATTTGCTGAGGAAGCGCGTGCGGATCGCGATGGAAATGCGGTAATTGAATTTGAAGCACAGGAAGCGGAATCGCGGGAACATGCTCAAATTTTCCGCAAAGCAGCTAGTAATTTTGGTTTTTTAACTAGCATTGAAAATCATCACGCAAGTCAGTATACGGAAGCATTACAAGCTTTAGATGGAATTGCCGCAACACCAAAGGTAAAAAGTGCAAATCCTGCGACACAAAAATGGATTTGTCGTCAGTGTTCGATGATTTACGATCCAGTGGTAGGGGATGTGGATTCGGGAATAGTCGCAGGAACTCCTTTTGAAGCGATTCCCGAAGATTGGCAATGTCCGATTTGTGGTGTCCAGAAGAAGATGTTTGTACCCTATGAAGAAGCAGCAGCGTAGTTATTAAGGGAATCGGGGAAGAAAGAAGGCAAAAATATATTTTATTCCTTCTGCCTTCTGCCTTCTGCCTTCTGCCTTCTGCCTTCTGCCTTCTGTCTTCTGTCTTCTGCCTTTACTCACTAATCCCAAACTCATTAATTAACTGATTCAAATTACGAATGCGACGGGAGAGAACACGGATAATGTTGAGGGAAATTTCGGGTGTTTCTTCGATCGCGTCGTAGAGTTGTTCTTGGGTTAATTCCAAGCATTCCGATGGTTCGAGGGTTGTAGCGGTAGCAGAACGGGGTTGAGTGTCGAAGATTGCCATTTCTCCGAAGGATTCACCTTTGGAGAAAACAGCTAACTGTCGGTCATCAACATGAATTTTGATGCGACCAGAAATTACAATATAAAGCGATCGCCCTTCTTCTCCTTGTCGAAACATCGGATGATTGGTTGGAAATGTGAGTTCATCCATGACGGAGGCAAGACGAACAATAAAATCGTCCCGTAATTCCTGAAATATGGGGACACGACGCACAAATAATAAACGATCGACGCTGGTTAACATTTTTGGTTAATTGGTAATAGTTAAAATTTTTAATTAAATTCTTTTAGTTAATTCCCTAACTTGGGCAGCAATGAGTGGATGGGAGTCTTTTTGTAATTGGGGTAGTAATTCAATCAATATTTGATGGGAAGCGATGCTGAGGTAGGAAATTGCAGCTTCACGGACGAAACTTGTGGGATGGCGTAGATTATTGGTAATTTGGGGAATAGTCAGACGAATTCGTGCGGAAGCGGCAAAGTGGAAACAACATGCCAAGCACCAATTTGATAGAGAATTTTCCAACGTAAGTAATTGACGAGTGCGATCGCTAATTATCATTTGCTCGTACTTGATAATTTTGGCATCAACGAGAATTTGTAATTTTTCTTCGGGTTCGCGCTGATCGAGAATATCAAGTAATAGGGATTTACTGGGTAAGGTGACTGTGTGTTCGAGAATTTCTAACCCTCGTGCTAGGTTTACTGCTGATTCCGATAGAAGATTGAATTTGGCTGCTTGCATTTTGTCGTGGGAATAAAGCAACCTTAAAAGCAGTAATAAGCGTTCTTTGATATCAATTTCTAAATCCAGTAAAGCTTTTTGTAATAGTTGACAAATCGAAGTTAACTTCTGGCTTTCCAAACTGCTTTCGGTAAAATTGCGATTTTTGTACTCCAAATAATTAGCATATACTTCGCCTTGTGTTTTTAAGTCAACGTAGCCTGCATAAATTTCGCCTAAAAATTTTAGTTCTTCCTCGATTAATCTTTCTACCGTCGCTTCATAGGACTTATCCAACAAGCTGGAAATTCCATCCTGCTGCCTGCGTTTTAACAAACAGCGTAAAATGCGATCGCGATTTGTACCTTGAGATGTTTCTAAATTTTCCCACAATGCATCAATTGCCTCTAATGTGGGAATTTGACCGATTGCTCTCCAGGTATAAGCTCTTACAACTTCCGGTTTATAAGGATTTGTGGCTATCTTTAAAAGCATTGGTAATGCCTCATTTTCGAGTTTGGCAATCGACCGCATGGCAGTAGCACGGGTTGATTTATAATACAAACCAGCTAAAAGTGCTGAGTAATAATCTTCTAAATGTGTCGCTGCAATCATCTCTAAAACAGCACAACGTACCCGCAACGATTTGTCCTGTAATAAAGTGGGAATTAATAACCGTAGGGTTTGCAAATAAACAGCTCCGCTTAAGGCTTTAACTGCATTCATCCGTTCCTGCTCTTGGGAATGGGTAAGCATTGTTTTCAAAATTCGCGTGGCAGCGACTTTTTGTTGAGTCGTTCCTTGACGCAGCAGCAATGTTGCGGCAGTAGCACGAATTAGCGAATGTTGTTCGACGTAGAGGAATTGTTCGAGCTTAGTTAAATTGGGATTTTCCTCCGCAAGCCAGACATAACGCAAAGCCAGGGCAAAAACTTCCGGTGTCGTCTCGGTTTTCGGGAGTTGCAGCAAAGGTTTAACTTCAGGTAAATAAAAGGAATTTGCCCCTGCTGTGAGCATTGCCTCCAAACTTGATGTTTGTAGTTCTGGGGGTAACTTGGTTAATAAAGGAGCGAGAATTTCTGCTGCTCCTGGGGGATCGATTTCGGTGAGTAAGTCAATACAAGAGCTTTTGTCAGTAATCGAACCACTTTCCCTCAAGGTTTTGGCGACAGCTTGCTTGAAGGTTCGCACATCCACATCTAAACCCGTGAGTTGTCCCCTTCCCGCACTCAAAACCAGCAAATCAACATAACGCGATCGCAATACCCAAAGTATTACCAAACATAAAATAGCTACGATTGTTGTCTCTATAACTAATACCCAATTTTTATCGAAGGGTATGGGAAGCACTGATGTCCCAATCCATATAGTCACCAAAACAATAATACCTGCAATTCCAGTTCCCCAAGCTTCGGCAATCCCCCCCGATAAGGTTTGTACAGAACTGCGAAATTTATCGGGTATGGGTTGAAATAACAACGGATTGCCACTCACCACAAAGGTATAACGCAGCAATTCATCGATAAACTTCATAATTACCAAACCCCAAAAAAAGCTATGTCCCTGGGTTATGGGTAAAAAACTTAGCAGTAACACCGATGAGGGTAATAAAATCGCAATGCAAATCGGTAAACTTGCCGATGTAAAAAAGACTCCAAATTTTTCTAAAACTCGACTGGAGATAAACAACTGCATTAAAAGTTCGCATAATCCAGTAATCCCGCCAAATATACCCAAAAAACTCGCTATTTCTGTATCGCTATAGTTAATTTCGATCTGAGTCAGATATTGAAAATCAATCAATACACCAATAATTTGTAATAGTCCAAAAAAAGCAAACAAAAATAACGAGTATTTCTTTAACTGACCAGACAAAACCGGTCTAGCTTTAATTTGCGCGATCGCAGCTTGTTTAACAGAATTATCGGGGAAAGCAGATTTGTAGCGATGGCTGAGATAGCGCAAAATCCCCGCACCTAAAATAATAAAAACTGCCGAAATCGGAATAATAATATTTTTGAGTCCAACAAACATCACCAACAAAGGCAAACTAAAACCACTGACAATATCTGCTACTAGTAACCCGCTACTAATAATCGGGTAAGTACGTTTGATTTCCCGGATATTAAAAACTTGATTCGCCGCAATTGAGGTATTCAGGTCATTGAGAACGTAAAACGCATCTACCCATAACCGCAACAGAAATACCACCCCCACTGCCAACCCAGGTACTTCTAAACCCAAACGCAGCAAGAACAAGGGAATAAACATACAAGGTGCAAGTGCAGCTACTACCCAACGCAACGGCAAAACCTTTTGCAACCAGGAGTAAAAAAAAACCAATAGGGTTCCCATCAACGAACTGGCAATATAAATCAAAGGTAGCCAATTCGCTCCATATTTATCCAAAAACAAAGCCACCGTACTGTCCTCTGTCCACCGCAACCCCACAGAAGTAGTGGTGTAAAAAGCAAACATTAGCCAAGTGCGATCGCTCTCCTCTGGACGGAGATTCACCCATTGCAATAATCGCGCCAAAACGCCTTTATCCGAACCCAACCAGTTATTTTTTAGTTCCATGCCATTGTACTTTCTGGTGTAGTCACCCGATCCAAGCGGCAAAGGGAGAAAAGTAAAGAAGGCAAAAGCGAAAGGGAAGGCAAGAAAAGTCAGAACGGAACAGCTAAAGGTTAGAAATTATTCATTCCTAACTCCTAACTCCTAACTTCTTAGTCCCCAACTCCTAATTCCTAACTTCTAAATCCCCTAACCATAAAAAAATCCTGAGCAACTGAATATTATTTTTCCCACTCAGCGCTCAGGAATATCATTTTTACTAAAATTCTTGGTAATTTTCTCAACAATTACTACTAAAAAAACTAGTAAAGACGACCCATCGGGTCGTCTTTATTGAAATTAGCAAATCTTATTTCTTTGGTGCAATCAGCATCATCATGTTCCGTCCTTCCTTCTTCGGTGCTTGCTGCACCTCACCAAAAGGTTCCAAATCAGCAGCCATTCGCTTCAGCAGAATTTCTGCCAAATGGCTATGTTGAATTTCCCGACCTCGAAACATTACAGTGATTTTGACCTTATCGTTATCATTCAAAAACCGCTCGGCATTTCGGACACGCACATTATAGTCATGCTCTTCTATTTTGTAACGCATCTTTACTTCTTTCACATCCTGGGTTTTTTGCCCTTTACGGTCTTCTCGCGCTTTCTTCTCTTGCTCGTATTTATATTTACCATAGTTGATAATTTGACAAACCGGAGGGTCAGCTTTATCAGTCAGCAGCACCAAATCCAGACCTTTTTCCTCAGCGATACTTAGCGCTTCTTGGGGAGGCATAATCCCCAACTGGGTTTTATCGGAATCAATGAGCCTAATCGCCGGAAAGCGAATACGTTCGTTGATTTGGGGTAGGTCGCGGCTTCGTTTTTTCTCAATCACAGGCATTCTTGTTGGTGTAAGCTCTTTAGTTAGGGTTAAATTTTGGACTTGCTATTTAAAATTGTATCGACTTATTCTGTTTCTCGATTATCTGTTCAAAGAGATAAAGGACTAGCTCTATTCAGAAAATGCTAGCTAGAAAAGCTATGGTAAACCATTCAAGCGAGAAAATTCTAAAGCTCGTATAGTTTAATGGTACATTATTTAATTAAGCTAGTCCCTAAAAACCATCATATTCGGTTTCTTGATTATTTCTTCGGAGAGATAAGCATCATCATATTCCGTCCCTCTTTCTTGGGAGCTTGTTGCAGCTCACCTACTGGCTCTAAATCATTAGCCATCCGCTTCAGTAAAGCTTCAGCTAAATCACTGTGTTGAATTTCTCGACCCCGAAACATCACGGTGGCTTTTACTTTGTCTCCATCTTTCAAGAAGCGCTCCGCTTGCTTGACACGTACGTTGTAGTCGTGTTCTTCTATCTTATAGCGCATCTTCACTTCCTTCACGTCAGCTGTGTGCTGCTTCTTCCTCGCTTCCCGTGCCTTTTTCTCTTGCTCGAATTTGTATTTCCCGTAGTCCATAATTCGGCACACAGGAGGATCGGCTTTGTCACTTAGTAGCACTAAATCTAGCTCTTTTTCGTCAGCTAGTTGTTGTGCTTCGTATGGTGTCAAAATACCCAACTGGGCACCATCCGTATCAATCACCCTAATTTTCGGGAAGCGAATTCTCTCGTTAATTTGGGGTAGATCGCGAGTTCTTCTTTTCTCAATCACAGGCATGTATGATTTTTAGGAGCTATTTATTTAATAGTGTGGGTGGTTTTGTCCAAATATGCCTCAGAAAAAAACTGAGATAATCATAGATTCCCGATCGGGGAAGCTATATTTATTAAGATAGCTAAGAAAGCAAAATAAATTTGCGATCGCTCTTGGAAGCTATTCTAATCACTCTCAAATCTTGACTGTCAAATCGTTAATCTAGATTACACAACAGCAGCAAACCATAATTATTGTAACAGATTCGTCTATATTTTGAGTTTAACCTCTCAGTAATATTACGGCTATTTAAGTGTTTTATATATCAATATTTAAATCAAAAACTCTAGTATCCAGTCGTGAAGGACGTTCAAAAGATATTTGCAGACATCAAATAATCAATATACTGAGACGTTATCTGTAGTCATTTAAAATGAAGCTCAATTTTTACAATTATTTACTAAAATTAATTTACATTTTTTAAAATACGTAGTTATCTTTTTAATAATTTTATACAAAAACTACACGGTACAAAAGTGACCAAAGTCAGAATCACTAGGCTATAGCGAATTCGTTAAGATATCAGTAAAAATTATATTTATGGTTTAGATGAGCAAAGCTGAAATTTATTAGTAGTCAGATTGGGAAAATACGAAAAATGTTTGTAGAATGGCAGCAAAGAGTTGGAAACCAACGGGATTGGGTTTGGCGAGGCTGGAAAACCCGCTACACATATATTCGGAATCAGAGTCATCTTAATGTCGATGCAGATTCAACCCCAATAATTTTGTTGCATGGTTTTGGTGCTTCGATTGGACATTGGCGACAAAATCTAGAAGTATTTAGCGAACAGCATACAGTTTATGCCTTGGATATGTTGGGGTGGGGTGCATCGGAAAAAGCTCCAGTCAATTACAGCGTTCATTTATGGGCAGAACAAGTATACGACTTTTGGCAAACATTCATTGGTAAACCAGTAGTTATTATTGGTAATTCCCTTGGTTCTTTGGTTTCGCTGGCGGCAGCTTCTTCCTATCCCGACATGGTACGAGGGTTGGTGATGATGAGTTTACCCGATCCATCTTTAGAGCAAGAAGCAATACCGCCATTTTTGCGTCCAGCCGTACTTACAATCAAGAATTTCGTCGCTTCTCCATTATTTCTCAAACCCCTTTTTTACTTTTTGCGACAACCAGGAGTCTTGCGTCGTTGGGCTGCGATCGCATACGCAAATCCGGAAGCTATCACTGACGAACTGGTCGATATATTTGCGGTTCCGGCACAGGATCGGGGTTCGGTACGGGCTTTTACGGCTTTATTCAAGGCGAGCATTGGCGCAAATTTTAGTCCTAGTGTCAAAGCTATCCTTCCCGATTTGGATGTACCGATGTTATTGATTTGGGGAAACAAGGACAGATTTGTACCACCTTCGCTAGCTCCTATATTCGCCCAATACAACACTAAGTTGGAAATACTCAATCTAGATAATATTGGACATTGTCCCCACGATGAAAGTCCAGAGGAAATAAATCCGTTAATTTTAAATTGGATTAGGACAAATTTAGCGTAGCTTTGGAAGAGTCAGGAGTCAGGAGTTAGGAGTTAGGAATCAGAAGTTAGGAATCAGGAGTTAGGAATCAGAAGTTAGGAATCAGAATATTCCTGTGGGGTGGACGTGTAAGTGGAGGAAAGGCTTATTCAAAAACTTGATTTTTGCCTCGTTGCAGCTATGTCTACCAAACTATCAAACTCACGTTGACTGCAAACTATGCGATCGCAATTTATCTCAACATTCATCATTATTTGAATGCATGTGAGGTTGAGAATGTCAAATTTAGACATTAAGTTAAGTAAATATTACCTTTTTTTCGATACAAATATTTACCTTGTTCGTGCATCGATTTTATTGATACATATTCATTTTCAATTTTTTGACAACGACATATCAAGTCTTACAGCTTGTGGAAAATTAAAAACATTTAAAATTTTATATACGTCGCCAAAGATTTTAAATTACTATACCTTGGTTTGAAACCCTTGTCAATTCGTAAATAATTGAGATTGATGTCAATAAGCCGAGTCAATGTAACTAAATGTTTCTAAAAAGTAAATTTTTGTAATTTAATAAAGGTAATCTAAATTAGGAATTAAATAATATTGGCTTATATTAAACTAGAAAAAATTGTAGATGTAGATGACTTGCGATTTCTGATTTTGATGAAGACACAATCAGAAAATAAGAATTAAAACCTTTTAGGAGAGATTCCATCGGAACCCCTCCTAAATTTAGCTATGGCTAAAAGCCCAAAACGCACATTTTTTATTTTTCTCCTTCTGCCTCCTGCCTTCTACCTCCTGCCTTCTGCCTTCTGCCTTCTGCCTTCTGCCTTCTGCCTTCTGCCTTCTGCCTTCTGCCTCCTGCCTTTCCTAATAAACACAACCGCAACAGCACCAGCGATCGCAGCAAAAATGCCGGAAACAACAGCATGATTAAAAATAACCACCAAAGCGGCACTAGCGGCGGCT
>JAAUPE010000080.1 GCA_012034595.1 Calothrix sp. CSU_2_0
TCAAACCATTTTCATCTGGAGCAAAAATTGGTTTTGTAAACAAAAAGCTACACCACAATTCTGGATGTTGGGAAAGGTCGGTAATTACTCTGTCGCCATAAAAATTATTGAATTGACGCTGCCAAACTAAAGCTGCAAATAGTTCTTGGGGAGAATAGGATTGAGCAATTTCTTGAATTCTTGTTAAGTCCAACATGGTTTTATTTCCCGTTGTAAAGACAATTGATTGAGGAATAATTTTTGTTAAAAGATGTTAATTTTATTCTTTGCTCGTTCCATCAATCATCGCTAATAATGTCATCAACCGTGCGGATTCTTTCCCCAGTTTACCTGATGATAAAAACCGATACCATTGCCGTAGCTGATGCAAAATAACAGTGCGGTGTGGATAATTTTCATCTAAAGCAAACAGTTCCAGAATAGCCTGCCTTTGAGTGCTTCCCCGTCCCAAAATTCTCAGCCACAGGGTCGAGCTATTTTTGGGAAGTTCGCTGGTTGCGATAATGGTTGTGCAGAAAGCGGATGGTAATTCGTAAACCCCTGGAATTGCAATCGCAGATGCTCGTGCAGTCAATCCTTGGAGCATTTGCGAAGTGATGGAGGGTGTGATGATTAGTAGGGAGCGATCGACTTCATCACAGTACTCGTCATTTTGTCCATTTGTAGCGATCGAACTTTCATTAACAGGAATAATACTGCCGTCAGCTTCAGATTTCCAAGTTAACCAATGAAGCATACAAGTTCGCAAATCCCATTCATTTGGTGCCCAGCGTAGGGTTTCAATAATACAGGGAACCGATACTATTGTTCCCAATAGCCCTAAAGATGCTCTCGATTTTTCTGTATTGGGTTCAAATAATACGTCCACAATTTCCGCTTCTCCAATTACTTCTGGACTGACCATTATCCGCTTGTTCTCAGCAGTAATTGCTGTGAGATACTCAGTTTGCCAGTTAAATCGAGAGGGTTGTTTGAAGACTCTCAAATTTGGATTGCGAGGAATTGGTTCGTTGAGGTAAATATCTCCAAAATCACTTAATAAAACTGAGAGATAGTGTTGGGCAAAGATAGTAAAATTTGGACGAGGCATATTTGCTTAATTACTTTAATCGCTATTGTTCGACTGACAAATCGTAATATAGCTTGTAGCGGTGAGCTTAGATCGGGATTAATCATATTTTATCGAAATAATTAGTAACTGATAATTTAAATAGTATCGATTCATGCGAACATCTACTTATCGTTTATTCCCCTACACGACGATTCATTTGTGGAAGGATTTTGAGATATCACAGTAACTTATCAATCCCTCTATTGTGCAAATAATCCCTAATCGTATCTCAATACTTCGGCGCTAGCAGCAAGAATTTGCCGCAACCTCTGCAATATCTCAGCTTGATTCGCACTTTCGTCAACTTGAATTAATACTTATTTTTGAGTTAGATTCCCTCACATAGTTGTTGTGGTAATTGCTTGATGACTCGCTCAAAAGGAGCAAAATCTTTCAACCCGTGGGACAAAATCAATGCACCCTGAATGGCAATCATGGCATCTTCTCCCCGTTGCTTTGCCAGAGTTTGCTCCAATCCGGCTTGAATCAGAACATTTGCGATCGCCTCAATCCATTTAGAAAATGCCCAACTAATTTGGGAGTGAAAAAGGTCATCACTGGATTGTTCCAATACCAAAACTGCCCACAGACAAGAGTTTTGCCCGTTATTGAAAAAGTGACTTGTTTCCTCACACATTGCCTGAAATGCGTCGATTGGCTTTACCTCATCATGGAGAATCGGCAAAATACTTATCTCCAGCCATTGATTCACCTGAGTGAGGGCAGCTTCAGCCATTTCTGCCTTGCCACCAGGAAAGTGATGGTACAGACTTGCTTTCCCTAACCCCGTTTCCTGGGAAATTTTAGAAAGGGTGACACCCTCATAACCAAACTGGCGAAACAGTTTGAGTAGTGTAGGAATATAGGTTTGTTTAGACATGAATAAAAAAGTAGAATTCATCTATTGACAATTATACCGAACGAACGGTACAGTAGCAATATACCGAACGAACGGTACATAAAGCCAGCTTCTCAGATAATACAAATATGAAACCCACACGACGCAACTTTTCTCAGACAAAGGCAAATAGCTCAGTTTGTCACGATCGATTGTGGTTCCTATCTTTTCTATTTCCCTTAGAGCGCGAATTTTTATCAGGTGACTGCTGGCAAAACCGAGAAAACATTCCTAAGTATTAGTATTAGTCCGCAAATCCGACTTCCGCACAGTAATTACTCACATTTACATACACCAAGAGAAACACCATGATTAAGCTTTACGGTCACGAAATGTCTGGTAACAGCTACAAAGTACGTTTGCTGCTGGAACTGCTGAAAATCGACTATGAATGGATCGAAGTAGATTTAATGAAGGGTGAACAGAAATCACCGGAATATCTGAGACTAAATTCCTTTGGGCAGGTTCCTTTGTTGGTCGATGGTGAGACGAAACTTGCGGATGCCCAGGCAATTTTGGTTTACATAGCACGGCAGTATGGTGGTGAAAAGTGGCTCCCATTGGATGCACTACCTTTAGCGCAGGTGGTTCGTTGGTTATCAACAACGGCAGGAGAAATACGTCAAGGTCTTGAAAATGCAAGGCTTTACTATTTGTTTGGGGCTACAAACATCAATATTGAACGCGCCCATCAAAAGGCAGAATATATCCTGACCCAACTAAACCAGCATTTGAGTACAAACACCTGGTTAGAGTTTGAGCGACCCACAATCGCCGATATTGCTGTTTTTCCTTATGTAGCCTTGGCACGAGATGGTAAAGTTGACCTTGATGCCTATCCCCATGTAATTGCTTGGAGCGATCGCGTTCAGCAACTACCTGGTTATATTCCAATGTTAGGTATTTAGACCATGATATTGCCATTTTCATAGAGCTAATTTCAGTTTCAAGCCATAATCTCAAAGGAAAACAAGATGGCAAATCCAGGTTGGTCACGTTCCGAATCGCCATTTCACGCGGGGGAACTGGCAATCCAAGCTCGATTAGGCGCACAGGAACGCATAGATAAGCAAGGACGGCGAGTGATTCGAGAATATCTCCCCGACCAGTTTCGGCACTTCTTCACCCAACTTCCCTATGTGATAGTAGGTACGGTGGATGGGGCAGGTAATCCTTGGGCTTCGATTTTGGTGGGGGAACCGGGATTTCTTTCCTCCCAGAGCGATCGCATCTTCAAGGTTACAGCTAAACCTCTATTCGGCGACCCCTTAATAACCACCCTTGCCAACAGAATCGATATTGGTTTTCTCGGCATAGAACTACATACTCGTCGTCGTAATCGCTTGAATGGCACTGTTACAGCAACTCATGCAGATGGCTTTGATGTGGAAGTGGGACAAAGCTTTGGTAACTGTCCTCAATATATTCAGGCACGGATGTTTGAACTAGGCGAATATCATCCAACAATCCCCAAACCAGTTTATCAGGTCAAAGCATTGGGAGAAGTTGAGCAAGGTATGATTGCAGAAGCTGACACCTTTTTTATTACAACGGCATATCAAGAGGAATCGGCAGGTGCTGCAAGGGGTGTGGATGTTTCCCATCGAGGTGGCAAATCCGGCTTTGTGCGAATCGATGATGAGCAGACATTGACTGTTCCTGATTTCTCCGGCAATTCTCACTTTAATACCTTTGGTAATCTGGAGTTAAATCCCCATGCAGGACTACTATTTGTGGATTTTGACCGAGGTAATCTGCTTTATCTTACAGGCACCGCAGAGGTAATTTGGGAAGGAGATGAAATTATTGCCTACGAAGGGGCAGAGCGATTGTTACGCTTTCGATTGAATTACGGATATCGAGTCGAAGGTAGTCTCCCTCTGCGTTGGTTTGACCCTGAATTCTCACCCTTTCTTGCTGGTACTGGTTCCTGGTAAAGAATCGTACAGGAAGCATAGTATAGGGTGGGATTCTCTGAATTGGTGACCATCTTGACCTCTTGTAAAATAGGGCTTAGAGAAAAGATGCTTACCCTATTACTGAATATATTCTACCAGTTTACAAACTTCTAAGCGATCGCTTGGCAATACAGCTATTGTTATCAAAAATATTCGTACTTCGATTGAAGCACAATTGGTGTGGATCGGGGAAAATAGAGGTAGTTGCGACTCTTATAATTAACTATGACTGAAACCAAAACAACTCATACCGTGCGAAGGGGACGTATTTTCCCCGAAATCCAGTGGACGGACGAACAAAAAGCGCAATGGAGAGCAGAATGTAAGGAATTTCGCAAGCGTTGTCAAGTAATTTTTGAGAAAGTTAAGCCTGAATTGATCCAAACCCATTACAACTGGTACATCACGATTGAACCTGATAGTGGCGAATATTTTGTTGACCAGGATGATATGCAAGGTGCTTCTCTGGCACATGAAAAATATCCAGGTGCAAAGTTGTATACTTTCCGTATCAACGAAACAGGTGTATGCGGGACGAGTATGATTTCTGGATTTTTTGGTGCTGAGGATGCTTTGTTTTTCGAGATAGAATTAATCGAGTCGTCTGGATTAGAATTACCCGTTGATGCCATGTTGGATACGGGTTTTTCTGCTTATTTAGCTATCAACAATCAAGATTTGGATGCATTAGGGTGGACATATATAAAACAGCAAGCAATGTTTACTGCACGAGGGGAAGCAGAATTTAGGTTGTATTTAGGTCAAGTACGAATTGACGGGCAAGATTTTAATATACCAGTCCATGTTGGCGAAGAATTATCTGAAGTTTTACTTGGTCGTCAGTGGCTACAAAATAAACGATTGGTAGTGGATATGCAATCGGGTGTTTTGACGTTGGGATAATCAATTTCTCTTTTCAATATTGGTAATTAAGGCTTCAGTTTGCTGAAAAAAATCAGCTTGTAAAACTCCTTGTGATATTGCTCCCACTTAAATCATGCAGTCATTTGCTCTCATTAACGATGGATTGTGTCCAACTTAATAGTTCATAATTACTATATTTATCACTGGTGGACACCGACAACACTTCGAGAAGCCTCAGTGACCAAACGATTCTGCCATCCCGCAAAAAAAACGCTCATCTTTTGGCTCAATAAACTGACACACCCTTTCCCGATTATTTCTTCTATTTCTATTTTCGTTTCTTTAAAATTAACCGAGAGGACTAAAATCGTCCATTTAAACTAAGCGTCTCTAATGGAGCAGTTCTCTAGCAAACAAAGCAATAGCAAAAAATGCACTTTTCTGCATACAGGTTCAAGTTCTCCTCCGATATACTATTCAGATAAATAATGAATAACTAAAGTATTGCCTAGAGCGATCGCTCTGGGTAGATTGGGAAAAAACCGAAAACTTAAAGTTTTTGGTATTGTTTATTGCTTGTTGAAGCAAATGTGAAATTATTTAGTCAGGGATTTACACAAAAATACTTAGTTGCTAATCAATTAGGAGTGGAAAAATTATGGTGGAAGCAGGTTTGAATAAATTAGCGAAAAAAGCAACACTATCAGATCCCCAAAGCTTAAATCCGAAAAATATATTGGTTGTTGACGATCATCAGTTAATTTTAACTGGAACCCTGGACGTATTGAAACGGCAATATCCAAATGCGGAATTTTTTCAAGTGAAGACAGCACGAGATGCTTTGGAGGAAATTGCCAAAATTCGAGCGATGCAGAAAAATGGAGAGTCATCGAAAGCTCCTTTGGATTTGATTGTGGTGGATTTGTCAATTCCGGAAAGTGAAGGATTTCCAGCAACAACGGATACAGGAATAGAGCTGATTCAACAGCTGCTAAAGCAATATCCGGAGCAGAATTTTTTGGTACAAAGTAGTTATGTCAAAGCTTTGGTGCGAATAAAACACGAAATCGACAACCATCAAGGAGGATTTGCGATCGCAGATAAAAGTTTGCCCGAATCGGAAATGTTAACCCGTGCTGTTTCCGCACTACAAGGAGCAACCCACACGAAGGAAATTAGAACTGGGATTGAATTAAAACCGGAATGGTTGCGGGTTTTGCGTTTGGCATTTGATGAAGGATTGATGGATAAAGCGATCGCTGAACGCATGTATAAGTCGGAACGGGCAATCCGGACTTACTGGACGAAAATTCAGGATGTGCTGGGTATATATCCGGAAGATTGCAAGGAAGCAGGAAAAAGTCTGCGAACCCAAACAGAAATTCGTGCCCGTCAAGAAGGTTTAATTAATTAGGTGGGATGGGGAAATGGTTAGGGAGAATGGAAAGCTAATTACGGAATTAAAAATGTGGCGTTATGCTGCACTGCCGGGAATAATTGCATTGCTATTAGTTATTTTCGCCCGGATGGCTGGTTCGTTACAAGTTTTGGAATGGATGCTATTCGACACATTTTTACGCTTGCGTCCTGCCGAAGCTGTTGATGAGCGGGTGGTAATTGTTGGGATTACTGAAGATGATATTGCTAAAGCCGGAAAATACCCCATACCTGATGGAGAGATTGCAGATTTATTAAACAAGTTAGAAACTTATAAACCCCGTGCGATCGGATTCGATTTGTTTAAGAATGTGCCAGTTGCACCAGGAGAAGATAAACTCGAACAGACTTTTCGGGATAATTCCAATATATTTGCGATCGAAAAAATTCAGAAACCTCCAATTCCTAAACCCAAATTTGTCTCTCAAGAAAGAACTGGAATCGTTGATATTCATAGTGATGGGGATGGAAAAAATCGGCGCTATATTTTATGGTCTCCAAATCGGAATAATCTTCAAGAAGACCATTTTTCTTTGGGTTTTAAACTTGCTCAGTATTATCTCAAATCCAAAGGAATTACTGACAAAAATGGGATAAAAGACCCTGATACAATTCGATTTGGAAATATCGAATTGCCTCGTGTTAGCGATAATTTTGGTGGATATGTGGGAACTACTACGGGAGAATTACAAATATTAGTTAATTTTCGGAATGGGAAAGAGCCATTTCGGATATTTTCTCTAAATGATATTAAAACGGGTAGGACAAATACGGGTGAGATTATAAATCCCAATTGGTTACAAGACAAAATTATTCTTGTTGGAAATATATCTCCGAGTTTGGGAGATAGTTTGTATACATTGGCAATTCCCAAACAGAAAATAGCTGGTCAATTATATGGAGTGGAGTATCACGCACACGCAACCAGCCAAATTATTAATGCTGTTTTAAATAAGCGTCTACTAATAAAATCTTGGGCAGAAAGTTGGGAATATATATGGATAATTATTTGGGGAATTGCTCCCATTGCGATCGGCAGATTTACCCAATCAATTCGGAAAAATTTACTTGGTGTAACGGTGGTTGGTTTGTGTATGCTTGGTAGTGGTTATCTCAGCTTACTATATTTTGGTGTTTGGGTTCCTGTCGTTCCTAGTTTGTTAACTTTGGCGGTCAATGGGGTGGGATTAAGTGCCTTTGCATTTTTCCTCCACGACAAACTATTACAGGAAAAAAATCATCAACAAAAGCATACAATCGAATATACATTTAATTTGATTCATAATGGACCATTACAAACCCTTGCAAATGGGCTACAACAGTTAAGAAAACAACCTGTACCCGACGAGCAATTAATTTACCAGTTTGAAAAGCTCAATTCAGAAATTCGTGATATAGGTGAATATTTAAGGGTAGAAGCACTCACAAATAATGAAAGTTTAAGATTGGGAAGTGGATTTAAAATAGACTTGAATCGCCATTTACATGATTTATTTTACGAAGTATATTCCAGTACCCTCGAACGTGATGATTTAGAATACTTAAAAACTCTTAAAGTAAAAACGCGCACATTTGAGCCAATTAATGATAAATACTTAAGTATGGAACTCAAGAGGGAGCTATGCTTATTTCTAGAAGAAAGTTTGTGTAATATCGGGAAACACGCACGAGGAGTCAAATGTGTAGAAGCGTCGGGAATTTGTACTGATGATGGATACTCTCTCTGTATCCAAGATGACGGCTCTGGATTAACCGCACTTGGAGAAAGTAAAGGTACAAAACAGGCACAAAACCTTGCGAAAAAGTTGAATGGTATTTTTAAACGCGAGACTGTCAAACCACGGGGAATATTATGTGAACTAGCTTGGAATTTCACTACAAATATTGAACTCCAAAATAAGCAATAATTAAACCATAATTTCAAATTTAAAAAGTTTTGATGTTCTCTAATAATTTTCAAAAAAAAATGAGAGTGTTCCCAAGTAAAGAAAATACACCTAGTCACGCTAGTTTGTAGGAGGGGTCTTTTCAAATATCAAATAAATATAAAACAAAATACAAAATTTATTTAGAACATTGAAAAACATCATGAAACTACGTAATTTTTTGCTGTTTCGACAAGTAAAATCAAGCCAAATAGGATGTATGATTTCCCTTAGTTTGTTGCTTGGAACTATATTTCAGGGAATGTCAGAAGCTGTAGCTCAATTTAAACCTAGAACTCGCAAACCTCCCAGTCCATATTCCCTTGGTGGTGGTTCGAGGGGATGTCCTGGTGATAATGACAAAATTCCTCTGACATTATTTGCACCTAAGAGTTACATAGGAGAAACAGCTTCCAAAAGTCCAACTCTTGCCTGGTATATGCCAACAGCACGTTCTGTTGAGTTCGATTTATACGAGTTTCTACCAGATAAAAGAGATAAACTAAAAAAATTGGGAAAAAGTCAAGAATTGAATACAGTTCCAGGGGTAAATAAAATAGCGATCGCATCTCTTTATCCTGAACTGACGGTAGGTAAGCAATATCTCTGGCAAATTTCAGTGCTTTGTGGAAGTGGTGTAGCTTTCGAGCGGGCAGAATTTCAAGTTGTAGATATGCCTTCAACAATAAAAGGGATTATGTCATCTGTGACAAATTCAATTCAAATTGTTAATTCTCTAGCACAACAAGGACTTTGGTATGATGCTTTTAGTGAGGCAGCAAAGCAGCTAGAGTCTGGTAAAGTAGGGCAATTAGGTTCTAGTTTAGTTAAAGAATTAGTTCAGTCTGAAGAGCCTGATAATGTTCCTAAACAAAGAAAATATATCGAAGAGCAAATTAATAATTTGCAGTTAATTGTTCAGCAATAAATTTTCATATACAGACATGATATATTAAAAGACGCGATATATCGCGTCTCTACATTATTATTTTTGATATTGGGATTGTCTAAACCCAATTACCAATTAAAATAAATGGCGACCAAAATGATGGACTCGCAAACTTCGGTTGCTCTGTTATCATCTTGATTTGGGCTTTTTGTAAAGCTTCAGCTTTAGTGGTTCCTGGCTTTTGTAAGTTACGATAAAAGTCTTCCACCAAAATGGCTGTAGATTCGTCGCGTACCGACCATAAGGATGCCATAGCGGTCTTCACACCCGTTTGTAATGCCACTCCAGCTAAACCTAATGTAGCACGGTCATCTCCCAAGGCAGTATCGCAGGCAGTCAAGGCTAATAAATCAATCGCATTTGCTTTCCCAGGAACGTTACTTAAAGTCGATTCCAGTTTATCAATTGTGAGTTTTTTATTCTTTCCCGTCACAATAAATGTGTCTTCAGGAATTGTTCCAAATTGCGCGTGGGTGACTATATGAACAACAGGATAAATTTCATTACCTAGTTCCTTACCAAAAGTATCTGGAGCAAATTCTTGATCGATAAAATCTTTATGCTTAGGAAAAATTTGTTTAACTGCTTGAATTTCACTATCAGCACTTCCCAATGCTCGAAACTTCTGCGTATCGACTTCTGCTGCTTGAGTTAATCCCAAAATTAAGGCTTTATCTGGAATGCGATCGCGCTCTGAAGCTGGTGCTGTTAATCTAATACTGGGAGTTGTTGCGATCGCATATTTTGGATTAAATACTCTTTGGTTTTAGCGTCGTAAAGTGCCGTCATCGGAATACTACGCAAAAAACCATCCTGTACAAAAATCAAGGTTTTAATCTTTTCTTGGTTTAATTTATCATCAAAAGGACGAATCATCAAATCATAAAGTTCGCTTCCTAAAGTATTATCAAAATCCTCAAGTTCACGTTGACCAATAATTAGTGAATCTCGGAAGGTTTTGATTTTCTTTTGTAATTCCTCACCTTTGAGAATTTTATCCCCAGATTTTACCCATTTAATTTGTGTTTCTGTTGATTGTTCTGATTTTCCCGGTAATGAGAGTAACATTACCGTACCTTCATCGAATATAATTGAACTTAATACTGCGGTATTTTTTTTGTTTTTTTCGCATTAATTGCCTCGTCTACATTGACCTTATTGGCATTCAATGCATTGACAATACAATCACCACCAAAATAATTCTGTAATTCGGCTAATTTCAAGGAATCAATTGTTGTTAAAGCACTCGACACACCGGATTCGGTATTATTTTGGGACTTATCTGATTTTACCGATGCTTGTAATGTTTGCTGAAGTTGAAATTGTGCCAACTCGCGGTACAGAGGTTGAATAACATCACGAAAATCAAATTGTACATCCCGCGAACCTGTAATAATGTCGCTACGAATTGCTTCTAAAGTGTTAAATGCTCTTTGATATGCTGCTAGTGATTCGGTTTCTTTTTTCTGTCTTAATATTCTTCCTGCTTGCCATTCCCACAAATATAAACCGTCTTTTGCTGCTAATTTTTGGTCGGCAGCTAATAATGCTTGATTTGTATATTTTAGTGCTTGTTTATCATCACCTCGACATTCCCAAAAATGCCCCAAGGCACCGTAAACATAGGATTCAACACGGGGATTTTGAATTTTTTTGCTGGTGCGATCGCTTTATTGAAAATGTCAATAGATTCCGTATTCGATAACCTACCTGGTTCACCAGTTTTTGAGCATTGAATAATAGGAGAAGTAACGGTATAATCCCTTGGCAATAGAGCTAAATCGATGGCTGCATAGACTTTTGCTTGGGGATCTGGGACTTTATCTATTAAAGTTACCGCTTCTTTAATTAGGCGATCGCTCTTTGCTTGGGGAATAAGATTTAATTGATGACTGCGATAGCTAACTTGAATCGTGTTAAGCAAAGCTTGCAGTTGTCCGAGAGGATTGTTTTGTTTGCGTGCTGATTCCAAACTATTCTGAAAATAATCAATTGATTGGTTGAAATCAGCGATCGCCTTTTGTTTAAACTCCTCTGCTTTAGTGAGGTTATTGTCTTGTGCTGATTTTGTCCGGAGATACCAGAGTTGTCCGCGATTTGCATGGGTATTTCCCAAGCTGTTATTAATTAATCCTTCATATCCCGAATTTGGAACTTTCTTCGCAGCTTCTAGATATTCAATTGCCAAATTGTAATTGCCCTGCGATCGCAAAGCTTCACCCAAAATTCCCAATGCAGCGACTTCCGTGGAACTATCTTTGTTAGCACGAGCAACTCCTAACGCACTATTTGCTTCGCAGCTTCTTTGTTGGTTCGATTTATCATCAGGTTTCTTCCTGCACAATAAAGCGATCGCTTTCCCAATTTGCCCTTGGTTATTGTATGTCTGCGCTAATTCTACTGTCACCTTGCCAACCTGACGGACATCCTTTCCCGCAGTATAGTAATTTATCGCTGCATTGAAAAATCCAATCTCATTTTTATTATCTCCCAATTGCCGATATGCTCTAGCAATATTTTCGCTAACAACTGCTGCATTTTTAACATTGTTAGCTTTTTTGTAAATGTCTAAAGCTTTCTGCCAAATAGTTACAGCGTCTTGGTAATTACCAACTTCATAACTTTTGACACCTTGTTGTACCTGCTGACTAATATCGGGAGTCTGCGCTGTCGCAATACTTGCGGTGAAAGTTACATGACTCAGCCAGGTAAAGAAGATAAAGCTGCACAGGAAGACAAATTCGAGAAATCGACGCTTGTACAATTGGCGTCTATCTAGTAATTTCTGTAGAGTATAGCGCTTTGCCACAACCTAACTCCTGTTAAAGCTTGAATTTTATTGTTGTTTGTGATGAAATCAGAACAATTACGAGCCAATTTGGTATAATTATTGTTCCTACAGAGTATCAGAATTTGGGGTTGAAATAAATAGGCGATCGCATCAGAAATACAATCACCTCATTTTGAAGCACACTGTTCATATTTGCGCTACTGTTGTGTAAACCAATGGACACATTAAGATGTTGTAGCAATCAGGAAATATAGAACACACGCTCTCTAAATATCTGATTTTACTCACCAATTGCTTCTCTTTGAGCGATATAAATATCTAGATTGGCAATTAAATTGGTATACTGTAACCCCTGAGCGTAGCAAGTAGAGCTATCTATGTATGAGCTGTCATCGCAACTATTGACGACAATTTCTGCTTGTCGAAGCTGTTCATTTCTAAAAATAATAACGTCATTTAATGACAGTTGGTCGAGTTGTTCGCGGGTAATCCTTTGTTGTGCATTTGCTGGCATTTGTAGGCTCAAAGCCATTCCAAAAACTGCTAGAGTAATTAGTGCTTTTCTGAGATCAGTAATCATAGTGGATAATCTCCTTTTCGGTATCTGAATTATTAACAAGACAAACCAAATAATTAGAATTACATTTAATATTCTTTCTGACAATACTAAATGTAAAAAAATAATTATTTGACAGCGAATACAATTATTTTCGATTCGTTTTTGTCTATGTCTACAGATTAAATAAAAATTCTCAAAAAGTCTTTCAGATAATTGCAGTCTTCACAGCAGTTTTCACACGCTGATATTGCATAAAAGTGCAACCTAAATACCTTTCGTGTGCCGGTCAAGAATTTTTGTACCTAATTATTAAACTACGTATCGCCAATAACCAAAAAGCAATATGCTGCCCAAACATAAAAATAACTTTCGTTTGTGCTAAGTAAGTCGGCGTTAAAAAATCAAGGTATGTCATTGCGTAGCTTGCTTCTCCGTTTCGGAGTATATAACGTAGTGAAACGTAAGCAATAGCAAGGCTTTAAACGTTGTTTACAATCCCTTGCATAATTAGGTTTATTTGTGCCAACTTACTTAAATAAAGCTACTAATCTTTCTCAATATCTTTGCCAAAACGGAGCATCACAAAAATTGTGCAAAATCATAGGATTCATGAAAAAATAAGGGTTTTATTTTCATATGACTGCAAAAGCTTAAAACCCTTATGGGCTAGAGAACATAAATAAAACCCCTGACTGCCTGACACATCTCCCAATACGGTTCGGATAAGCAAAAAATATCAGAAAATCATCTGCTAGAAGCCTTATTTTTCCGTTTTTTCCCTTTTTCCTTTCCCACTTAACCGAACCGTATTGACACATCTCCCCAAAGCCTTGATTTTACGTTCCAACTTCCATTGCGTTGATAAGGTAAATCAGGGTTCTAGGCAATAAATCTAGTCTAAATGACAAGACTAAGCTTAGAGAGAAAATCCTTGCTAGATAAGCATTTCAATAGTTCTGTCAGGCAGCCAGATAAAACCCTCTACAGGAAAATCAGCACTATGTTTATAGAGCTTTTTAGTTTTACCCAAAAGACAGAAACTCTTAATTCACCGTGGAGACTGAAAGCTTTATTTCTCGTAAAATGGCGAAGGTCTTAATTTCTGAATTTTCTATTCATTGCGTTGTTTGTCAAGGTCACAAATTGCTGAGTTTGAACCATAGTCTCTACATAATTCTGATTGTCTATTGTAGAAGAAGAACCACGACACAAGGACTAATGCAATTATGCCAAGAAGTGCATATGTCTTATTCATAGAAAATTACCTCATTGCTTGATAAGCATAACAAATCGAGTGATTCAAAAACGATTATTGTCTTAAAAAATGATATTTATGTTGACTAATCGTTCCTGATGATTTATACATTAAATGGAAATTTTAAATAAATCTTTCAACTTATTGCTCATCTGATAGCGCATTTCATACATTTAAATTACAGAAAAGTGCAATCAAAATGTATCAATAGTTTTGTAACTAATAGTTGCATGGGATGCCGTAAATTCTGAAAAGACGATATACTACCAAAAACTAAAAATAATTATTGCGATCGCATGATTTGATTACCGCTTATTTTCAGGGAAATCAGACAAAAGGCGATCGCGCTATTAATCAAACCCTTTGTTTCACAAGCACTTTTAGTAAATATGAGACTTAACCAAGCCTTAAACTTGCCCTTACACTTGAGTTTCAAAATTGCTGTTGCATTAGGTATTTTCGGCTTGGTAGGGACTCCGGTATTTGCCCAAAGTAATATTGTCCCAGACAGCACATTAGGAACAGAAAATTCCAGAGTCGAAGCAAATTTTAATAATTCACCAACCGAAGTAATCACTGGTGGTGCAACTCGCGGGATTAATTTATTTCATAGCTTCCAACAATTTAATGTCAGCGAGGGACGGGAAGCATACTTTTTGAGTCCTAGTGCAGATATTCAGAATATTTTGGCGAGGGTGACAGGTGGAAATCGCTCTGAAATTTTGGGTAGATTGGGTACTTTTGGCAACTCGCAGCCGAATTTATTTCTGATAAATCCCAATGGAATTATTTTTGGAGAAAAAGCCAGTTTAAATGTGCAGGGTTCATTTGTTGCGACAACCGCCAACGGCGTACAGTTTGGCAATCAGGGAAATTTTAGTGCGACAAATCCCCAAGCAGCGCCATTGTTAACGATTAATCCTTCGGCGTTGTTGTTTAATCAGATTAATCAAGGAGAAATTATTAACCGTAGTCGTCAAATTGCAACACTGGGAAGTTTTTATTTAATAGGTGGAGATATTACATTTGATGGTGGTGTTGCAGCTTCGTTCGGAAATCGTTTGGAATTGGGTGCAGTTGCAGAAACAGGAACTGTTGAGTTAATTGGTAGCGATAATCAAATGCAGCTAGCTTTCCCAGAAGGTTTATCGAAAGCGGATATAGTCCTGCAAAACAACGCCTTAGTTGCGACAACTGGAGGGGATGCAATTACTGTTAACGCTCGTAATATTAGCCTTTTTGGGAGTTTTATTAGTTCAGTACTTGATGCTGGGGAAGGTCAACCGGGTGTTGCTGTGGGAGACGTGGTAGTTAATGCAACCGGCGATGTCACGCTCGATAATCTTAGTAATAACGCCTCTGCTTTGACATCTGGAGGAGGTGCAATTACTGTTAACGCTCGTAATATTAGCCTTTCTGGGAGTTTTATTAGTTCAGTACTTGATGCTGGGGAAGGTCAACCGGGTGTTGCTGCGGGAGACGTGGTAGTTAATGCAACTGGCGATGTCACGCTCGATAATCTTAGTAGTATTGCAAGTAGGGGTTTTGAAAACTCTTTGGGCGATACAGGAAATGTCACAATTAATGCCCAATCAATTCGCCTTACGAACCAAAGCATAATCAATACTAATGGATCGAGAAGTCAGGGAAACATTATTTTAAATGCAAAGGATAATGTTAGCCTTGATGGCAATAGTCTTATTGGTACCTTTGGAATCTTCAATTCAATAGGTAAATCTGGTGATATTACAATCACAACTCGAAATATTAATTTAAGCAACGAATCTGGTATTGATTCTTTCAATGTTGTACAAGGGCAAGGTGGAAAGATAACACTCAAAGCTGAGGAAGCCATTTCGCTGACTAGTGGAAGTGATATTACAAGCTCTTCTGTATCTCTGTCTGGTGGAGTTAATAATCAGCCTAGCGGTGATATTGAAATCCGTGCAAGAAAACTCTCTGTTGACGGTAGTGCAAAAAATACCGTAATTAGTTCTGAAAATTTGGATGATGGTAAGGCAGGTAATATTCAAATTATCGCGGATGATTTAATTTCTTTAAATGGTCTTGCGTCAATTTCATCTTCCACTTATGGTCAAGGGGATGGTGGGAATATTGAACTTCAGACGCGATCGCTTACCGTTACTAACGGTGGAAAAATTGATACGCGAGCATTAGGACGTGGCAATAGTGGCAATTTATTAGTTAACGCTTTAGATTCTGTTACTTTGAGCGGTATAGTAACATTTATTGATCCACAAACTGGAGAAAGCTTTACCAAAAGTGGTTTGTTTTCTTCTGTTGAAGCAGGTTCAGCAGGAAATGCGGGAGACTTAACGATTAACACCCAAGATTTGCTTGTGCGAGATGGGGCAGTAGTTAGCACTGCTACATCTGGTGCAGGTAGGGGAGGTAATTTGACTATCAATGCTGACCGTGGCGTGCAACTAATTGGCACTGGTACGTTTGCTAATGATAATTTTCCTAGTGGTTTATTTGCTACTGCTGAAGCAGGTTCAATCGGAAATGCAGGAGACTTAACGATTAACACTCAAGATTTACTCGTGCGAGATGGGGCAAGAGTTAGCACTGAGACATCTGGTGTTGGTAAGGGAGGAAATTTGCTCATCAATGCTGACCGTGGCGTGCAACTAATTGGTACGTCTACTAATGGTCGTTTGAACAGCATATTGAGTACATCTGCAAATCAAGGCTTAACAGGAAACGCGGGAGACTTAACGATTGACACCCAAGATTTACTTGTGCGCGATGGCGCAAAGGTAGGGGCGACTACATTTGGTCAGGGTAAAGGAGGAAATTTGACCGTCAATGCCAACGGAAGCGTACAACTGATTGGTACTGATGCAAATGGTAATTCTAGTGGTTTGTTTGCTTCTACCGAAGCAAGTTCAATCGGAAACGCGGGAGAATTGACTATTAATACCCCAGATTTACTCGTGCGAGATGGAGCAGTAGTTAGCACTGTTACATTTGGTGTAGGTAGGGGAGGTAATTTGACCATCAATGCTGACCGTAGCGTGCAATTAATGGTACATTTACTTCACAAGCAGATTCGTCAGGAAATGTAGAAGAACTGAGGCTTGATAGTGGTTTATTTGCTTCTGCTGAAGCAGGTTCAACAGGAAACGCAGGAGACTTGAAGCTTGACACCCGTCAGTTATTTCTACGTAACGGAGCTATCGTTGCTGTACGAAGTACCGGAACGGGTAACGCAGGCACTATGAGCATTAGCAGTGATCGCATTAACTTAGACAACAAAGCCTCAATCAACGCTAACACCCGCAGCCCAAATAAAGACCCAAACCGCGAACAAGCAACTATCAACATCCGTACCCAAGATTTAAGATTGCGTCGCAATAGCAGCATCACAACCAATGCGACAGGTGAAAACGTCGTCGGTGGTAATATTAACATTGATAGCGATCGCATAATCGCATTAGAAAATAGCCGTATCAGTGCCAACTCCGATAACTTCCGTGGTGGTCGAGTAAAAATCAATGCCCAAGCTATCTTTGTCGGTACTCAACCCAGTGACACATCGAAATTTATTACAGCGACTTCTGGTGTTGGTTTATCGGGAACAGTTGATGTCAATTCTCCTGATAATAGTTCGATTCAAAACAGCCTCACCGAACTTCCGAATAATGCGATTGACACCAACGCACTCATCGCCAATAGCTGCATAGCCCGTGCAAATAAAAAACAAGAAAACAGCTTCATCATCACAGGTGGAGGTGCATTACCCAATCGTCCCGGTGATGTGTCGATGTCCAACTATTCCACAGATACAGTGCGTGGTGTCACAGATGAATATACATCCCGTCCCTGGAAAAAAGGCGACGCAATTATCGAACCAACGGGTGTATACCGACTCCCAGATGGACAATTAGTAATGAGTCGGGAATGTGAGTAATGGCGAGGCGATCGCAAGTTCAAGAATAGTTTTGGCATAGACTAATATTGACTTACTATTTAATATCGAATATCTTCCACAGCCATAATCAAGCCCAAAACCAGACTTGAGTTATTTGTTTACTTCCACTTAAAAATTAGCAATAATAAACAAAGCGATATATTATGATTAAATCAAATTATGGCTATCCTACTTGAATTAGACCCTGAAATTGAATCGCGTTTAATTGCCCAAGCCACAGCCCAGGGGATATCACCAGAAATATTATTGAAAACTTTAGTTGAAGGTTTGTTAGCAAATTCATCCCAACCTGCACCCTTGAAGCTATCATCCCAAGAACGTGCAGAAAGATTTGTAAATTGGGCTAAAAGCCACAAGAAAATTACAGCACCATCTCTTTCTGATGAAGTAATTAGCCGCGAAAGTATCTATACCAGAGAAGATGAAATGCTATGAGTTATCTGGTTGATACAAATATTTTGTTGCGGAACATCCAAGAGACTCATCCAATGCATGAATCTTCTGTTCAATCGGTGAGAAATTTACTTGCACTAGAGGAAGCTTTGTGTATAATACCGCAAAATCTGATTGAATTGTGGGTAGTTGCAACTCGTCCAGTAGAAGTAAATGGGTTAGGTTTATCGGTTGCTGATGCTTTACAAGAATTAGAACAAATAAAGGCTTTTTTCATTCTTTTACCCGATACAACATCAATATTTACAGTCTGGGAAAGCTTGATTCGTAAATACCAAATCATGGGCAAGCCTTCTCATGATGCTCGATTAGTTGCAGCTATGATAGCTCACAATATAACCCACATTTTAACATTTAATATCAATGATTTTAAAAAATTTTCAGAAGTAACAGCAATTGAGCCTCGTGATATTTGACAATTATTAATGAGTCGGGAATGCGAATAATTGCGATGCTCCTACGGAGCCGCTACGCGATCGCAAGTCAGAAAACTGTTTAATGATTGGCTAAAATGGACGGTATGGTTCCAGTAGACAGGGAGTTGCTGCAATTTTACCCAGCATTCCTAAATCTTCTATGGCTGTTTTCGAGGAAGTTGAGGGAGTAAACCAAATATCGACAAATTTTGCTTCTCCTGGTATTTCATAATTAATTCTCACCTCACCCAATGGAGATAAAAATTCTTCAAAAAATTGTTTAGAAAATTGGTCAAATAGGTTTCTTGCCACTTCACATGGAAATTTGGTAAATGCTTGCAAAAGACTTTGTAAATTATCTAATCACTAGAACATTTTAACTAGTTTATGTTACAAATCTTGAAAAGAGCATGATTGCAGCAGCGATTTATTCCTGTGCGATCGCAACTTGGCTTGACGGTAAAGTTTTACAAGTAATGTTATTACTTGTCGCTGCCGATTTTAATTTTAGATGCATAAAGCTGCAATCGAATATACACAAAACTCTGCTGAATTCTTTTGGCAAATTATTTATTTTATAAAGTATATATCCAGTTGATGCGAAATGGCATTAACTGTCAGCCAGCTAACCAAATTTATGCAAGTTCAATTGAGTTGGGAAGACCCTGTAACTGGTGAAAGTTGGGAACCAGTTTTTATGCTTCCTGTGGCACTAGGTAGTAAACTGGAGAAAATGCCGACAAGTTATCAAACACAGCCAGTTGCTCAAGTGCTGCTGGAAAGTAAGGTAATATCTCGCTTTCATGCCCTAATTGAGTTGGTGAATGGGCAATTAACTGTTAGCGATCGCAGTACGAATGGAACGTACCTCAATGGTAAATGGTTTCATCAATCTAGTAAATCTTTTGGCAGTGGTGAGACTTTAAAAATTGGTCCCTATGCGATTACTATTGTTGCACTTTCAGAACCAGAGTCTGAATTTACAGAAGTCGAATCTCATGAATCATCTGTTTTTAATCCTTCTGAAGTAGTTCAGGTTCGTGGAGTAAATTCTCGGCAGAAAACTCCCCCGGATTCGGGAATATTTTTTGAACCAGAAACTGATTTATTAGAGTATCGCTCGGAGAAAAAACAACAGCAAAATTTTGTACTTCCGAGTATTTTTAGTTCTAGTCATGTATCAATTGAAGATATAAAACGTACAGTTTTACTCAGTAATTATGAGGAAAAAATTATGCAGCCCTTGGAGGGGGAATAGGTAGTTTTGCTTGGGTAAATACTATCAGAATTTCTGGAGTCAAAGCCGAGCAAATTCGCGTAATTGGACGTGGTGACGGAAAACCTTATCACCGTTATCGCTTGTTATGTCGTAACTCCCAAATCCCAGAGGAATACGAAAGGATTCGTTCTAATTCTGACTCCTGCCCGGATAACATTTGGGGCTGGCCAGGTTATGCTTTGAGAGAAGCTTGGAGCAGTGTTTTTTCTGGTAATCTAGTTCAAGCTGGTAAGTGTTTGTGGCAAGTATTTGCCGAACCTTTGTTAAATACAGATACTTACACACCGATTGCTGGTAATGTTTATGCTTCTATAAATAGAGAAGCCAAGCGTATTAGTTGGAAATCTATGTGGCGTGCTGGTGATATTAAAGCCATCCGTAAGACTGATGATGGTCGATATGTAATTGTCTATTCTCCAACAGGAAACGGGAAAAACGAATATCAAGTTTTAGTTGCAAAGTATATTCACTTAGCTATGGGATATCCTTCAGTACAATTTTTACCAGACTTGTTAGCCTATCGAGAATCAACAGCGATCGCAAATCAGTAGTCAATACCTATGAAAGCCACGAACATGTGTACCAATCTCTCAAACAGCATGGAGGTATAGTTGTTGTCCGAGGTAGAGGGATTGTTGCCTCTCGCGTTATTCAACGTCTGTATGAAATTCGCCAACAGCATAAGAACCACCAAGTAACTATTATCCACCTCATGCGATCGCCTAACTCGGAAGGAACAAAATTTGGTTTAGCCAAACGTCATGTGGAAAATGACTGGGAATTTCAACCCTTCAACTGGCCCAAAGCTGCATGGGGAGGAGACATGCGGAAAATGTTAGAATCAGCCAAACCTCCTAAACGCTACGAACTTCTCCAGGATTGGGGGGGAACAACCACCGCAGATAGACGGGATTGGCGTAGATTAATAGACAGGGGACTTAAGGAAAGATGGTATCAAGCTTACTTTGGTAAGGTTGAGCGGGTTGAGCGGCTCAAACAGGGTAAACTAAAAATATTAATTGTTGGCAACACTGCTAACGGACAAATTAACACCGACATTCCTACCGCAGATTTCATTATCGATGCCACAGGATTAGAAGCGAATCCCAATGCAAGTTATTTACTCAATGATTTGATTCAGAGATATCACCTAAAACTGAATGCATTCGGGCGTTTGGATGTTACAAACGACTTTGAAATTAAAGGTATGCGTAGTCAAAAACAAGGTCGGATGTATGCATCTGGTGCAATTACTTTAGGGGGTTCTTATGCTCCCGTTGATAGCTTTTTAGGGCTACAATATGCCGCGCAACGTTCGGCAGAATCTTTGGCGAGAATTGGCGCTCCTGGTATTAAATATTTGGAGGGCGTGAAATCTTTTTGGCAATGGATTAAATGGGCTAATAATCAAGAACCATGACACCAACATTATACGGGCGATGGCAAACACGCATCTTTCTTTTGATGACAATTGGGGTAATTGTGACTTTACCCTTTGCATTAGGATATATAGGCATTGGAACAAGTGGAATTTATTTTTGGGTACTTTTTTATGCGGGAATATTTGGTTTAACTTGGGATATTCTTTATAACTGGTTACAAAAGTTTTTTTGGGATCATGACTGGCCCGGTGTAGTACAATTTTGTGCTTGTATTGTTGAGGGAATATTATTATCTTTACTAATTCAATTGAATTTACTGCCAAATATTCCTCAGCCAGAATTCAATCTACAATGGTTTGTGATTCATTACAGCACAGTTTCAATATTTGCTTATTTGACTGCTTGGGTAATCATGCGATTATTCTTCCCTCGCTGGCGATTTCGTGGTGGGGTTTGGATGGGACGTTGGGGTAAAACCTGAATAAATATTCCTAATCTATACCAAGTCAAATAATGATTACAAAACATCTAACGATAGAGACGTTGCAGTGCAGCGTCTCTACAAACATGTATTTGTCGTATTGTTTTTTCAAATAGTTATGCTTTAGCTTGCTTACCGTAGGGTAGGTGATTCGGGCATTAAACGTTGATTTTGCGACTATTTTTAGGCGATACCTGCGACGGGCTACGCCTAGCCTGTTAACTTTGTGGGTTTTAGAGGTTATAAATTCATGAAAAATCTGTGGTGCAAAAGAAAATATCGGGTAGGGGCAAACGGCTGTTTGCCCTGATTTTGTGATGACATAAAAATTGCATGAACCAAAAACACGAAATTTTCATCAAAGTCAACAGCCTAGGCTACGCCTACGCAACCAACTAAGTATCTGATTTATAAAAGCCTGAAAAGACATATTTCTGTAAAACTTTGCCACGAGGATACTCCCCGGTGGGAAGATTTTACGTTAATGGATAAGATGATTTGTTTGTAAAATGCGTAATCCCTAAAAAAATATAGTTTAGAAACTCTACTAATAAGAAGTTTGGATGTAAATCATACAAAAAAATTTAGGTAATTGAAATAAATATATCTAATCAAAAGCTTGTAGAGAAGTAACATTAATACGTCTCTACAAGTATGCAATTAAAATGCAATATAGTTTTACTATTATCAAATACCTTGACTTACTACATTAAGTTTTTCTGTTGCTTCCTTCCTTGCATCGATCGCATCTTTGTAATCAGGCTTTAGTTGAATTGCTCGATCGTAGGCTATTATTGCTTCTTGATACTTTTTCAACTCAAATAATGCTCTACCTTTCCCTAACCAAGCCAAAGCGTTATCTGGCTGATGTTTTAATGATTCTTCTATTGCTTGGATTGTATCTTCGTATCTCTTTAGCTTAAATAAAGCAATTGATTTTCCGACCAAAGCACTAGAATATTTGGGTTGAATTTTGATAGCTTCATCAAAAGAATATAGAGCTTCTTGATATCGTTGAAGATTCAAGAATACTTGACCTTTTTCATACCAAGTTATGATAGCTTGAGGTTGAATTGTTGTTGCTTTATCATAAGCTTCTAAGGCTTCTGGATATTTTTGCAAATTGTAATGTAGAATATTTGCCTTGTAATGCCAAGCATCGTAATTATCAGGAGCGATTTCAATGGACTTGTCAAAATCCTTCAATGCTTCTTCATTTTTATTTTGTTTTGATAATGCAAATCCCCGGTTATTCAATGCATAGGTACTTTTGGCATCTATTGCTAATACTTGATTAGCAATGGCAATTACTTCATCAAATTTCTCTTGCTCTCTCAGTATATAAGCTTTATCATTCAAAATCTGGACATCATTAGGTTTAACCGCCAATGCTTTATCTAATGTTGACAAAGATTCTGGGATTTTCTCTAATCGATATAAAGCAATAGCTTTACTCCTGATAATTTCCGGAACATTATTGGGATTATTTTTCAAAGCTTGGTCATACAAATTAATCGCTTCTTCATATTTTTCTGCCTGAAATAGTTCCTCTGCTTTCTTGAATATTTCATCCTGATTATTTGTAATTGTGAAACTTGTCTGGACAGATAGTTGATTTTGATGAATTGACGCTAGGATTTTAGGAACTGCAAAAACTGTACCTAATACTGCTAAAGGAATCAATAAATACTTGATTTTGGAAAGTTTCAGTTTTGGTAGTTTTCTGGCTGCAAAAGTGGAAGTAAAGCTACTAAACTGGGACTCCCAAGGACTTTGTGAATTGACATTACCCAAATCTTTTAAGACCTCATTAACATCATGGTAACGGTCTGTGTAATGCGATCGCACCATTTATCTAAGATAGCTACTAATCTTTTGTTTATATTTGCAGCCAGGTGATGCCAAATAACTTCTCCCGTGCGACTATCTTCTTTCAAATCAATTGGTGCTATTCCTGTTAAAGCATGAATGGCAGTCATCCCCAAAGCATAAATATCGCTACTGGGACGAGGTTTACCACCTTGTTGTTCATTTGGCATATAACCTCTTGTACCAACCGCAATGGTAGAACTTGTTAAACCATCGGAAGAAGTTTCTTGAGTGCTAATTTGCTTAACAGAGCCAAAATCAATCAGTACAAATTTGCCATCACTACGACGACGAATTAAATTTGAGGGTTTGATATCGCGATGAATGACGTGATGTTGGTGAACAAATTTTAAGATGTGGAGAACATCTTGTAAAAAGTCAATCACCTGTGTTTCGCTCAGTTGCTTGAAGAACTCAAGTTCTTTTTTAAAATCTTCACCAGGAATATATTCTTGAGCTAAATAAAATTCCTCCTCTTCTTCAAAGTCAGCTAATAAGCGGGGTATTTGGTTATGGCTACCTAATTTATATAAAAACTGCGCTTCTCTTTTAAATAAAGTTCTGGCAGCTTTTAAAGTATCATCATCTGTTTTTTTGGGTTTGAGTCGTTTGATAACACAACAAGAATCCATTTTTAACTTATCTATTGCCTTATAAGTTTCGCCAAAACCACCTCTTCCTAGAAACCTTTGGATTTCGTAGCAACCAAGCAAAATTTTACCATCAGGAATTTGTGTGTCCATTACCAAGATACCTTTTGTGAACAAGTAAATAATTTTCAGATTTGTTTTAGTAATTTTGCTAAGACTAAGTAGCTTTATTACCTAGCTTTTTTGCAACTTCTTCTCGCTTAGTTTTTGCTTCCGATAAATCATTGTTAATTCCTAAAGCTTTATCGTAAGCAGCTAATGCTTCTTGATATTTTTGTAGAGTCTGCAATGTTTTTCCCTGGTTTAAATAACCTTCGGCAAAATCAGGCTTTATTTTCACTGCTTCTTGATAAGCTAATAATGCCTCGTCATACTTTTTCAGTTGAATAAGTGCATTACCTTTGAGATTCAAAGTATTATATGTGTCGGGTTGTCTTAGGAGTGGTCTGTCTGTAGGTACGATTTTAATCGCTTTGTCATAAGCCGCGATCGCATCTTCATATTTACCTAGTCTGGACAAGGCATTACCTTTGCTAACCAAAGCATAATGGTAGTCTGGCTTCAATTGCAACACTTTATCGTAAGCTGCGATCGCATCTAAATTTCTTCCCAAACCAAATAAAGCGTTTCCTCTTTGATTCCAACCACTCAAACTTGCTGACTCGATTTTTATGGCTTTATCTGCTGCAACAAGTGCCTCATCATATTTTTTCATTCGATTGAGCAACTCACTCAAATTAGACCAAGCTAGTTCCGCATTAGGTGTTAGTTCGGCAACTTTTTTGTAAGCTAGTAGTGCTTCTTCGTATTTACCTGACTCATACAATGCATTGGCTTTTACTGTCCATGTATTTGCTTGCACTGAAGGAATATTTGGGCTAAGTTTAATTGCCTCATCAGCAGCTTTACTTGCTTCATCTAGTCTTCTTAATTTAACTAATGAACCAGATTTTCCTGTCCAGGCATATACATTTTTATTGTCAATATTTAGAGCTTTTTCAGATGCGGCTAGTGCTCCTTCGTGTCTTCCAGCAGTGTTCAGTAAATCGGCACGAGCCAGCCAAGCATCGATATAGCTATTATTGATTTCAATTGCTTTATCAACTGTTGCTATTCCTTCATCTTGCTTCCCTGTGAGAAATATACTAATTCCTTTAGCAATTAAAGCATCTTGATGTTGATTGTTAATTGCTAGAGCTTTGTCAAAAGATTGTATCGCTTCTTGATATTTTTTCAAAGCGTTTAAAGCCTGACCACGTAAATACCACGCGGCATCATCTTTATCATCAATTTTTAGTGCCTTATCATATGTATTTATTGCATCTTGATACTTTTCCTGATGAACTAGAGCCAAACCAAGATTTTTAAACGCTAGTCCATAATTTGGTTTGATTTCAATTGCTTTTTCCAACGCATTTTTAGCATCTTGAAGCTGGTTTAAACTACCTAATACACTACCTTTACCGACCCAAGCTCGGTAGTTATCCTGCTGGATTTGAATCGCCTTTTCAAATTCTGCAAGGGCTTCTTTAAATTTATTATCATTCAATAACTCCCAACCTTGAGCAACGCTTCTACCACTAGTTGCTTCAATTAAATTTGGTTGTATTTGTAACGCTTTATCGAAGTCAGCAAGTGCTTCTTTGGTGTCAAAATTATCTAATCGCTGATTTCCTCGTTCGAGAAAACCTTGAGCAGTTGTTGGCTCTGCAACTGCTGGGATTGTCGGTTTTTCTGTTGTGGTTCCTGATGGATTCGCAATTACAAAATTATGATTTCGCCAATTAACAACTCCAGCGATCGCTCCAGAAACAGCCAATAATATAGCAATAGAAATCGGTATGAGAAATTTTTTATTACCTTTAATATTTCTGATTACGCTAGTACCAGAACTAAAATCTGAATTTTCTTCAACAGGATCGTTATATTGAGGTGTTGGCTGATTTCTCAAATCATGCAAAACCTCATCCACCGTTTGATAGCGATCGCGGTAGTGAGATTTCACCATTTTGTCTATAATTGCAGCTAACTCATCACTAACGGCTAGTCCCTTTAATTGACTTCGCCAATCAATCTCTCCAGTTTGGGGACTTTCGGGAATTTGACAAGGATGTATTCCCGTTAAAGCCTGAATTGCGGTGATTCCCAACGCATATATATCGCTACTAAAACGGGGTTTTCCTCCCTGCTGCTCATAAGGCATATAACCTCTTGTTCCCACAGGTATGGTAAAGCTAGTTTCTCCCTCTGGAGTCACGATTTGGGTATGAACTTGTTTCACCGCACCAAAGCCTGTTAAAACTATCATGCGATCGCTGTGACGACGCAGAATATTTGACGGTTTGATATCCCGATGGATCACGTTTTGTTGATGAACAAACTTGAGAACCTCCAATACCTCTTGCAGCAGGGTAGTAATTTTCTCTTCACTTAGTTGTGGTTCCTGAGTTAGCTGCTTTTCTAAATCGTCACCGTCAGCAAATTCTTCTATCAGGTAAAATTCTTGATTTTCTTCAAAGTAAGCTAACAGCCGGGGAATTTGGTCATGGTTTCCTAACCGATCTAAAACTTGAGCTTCATTTTCAAATAATTCACTGGCAGCTTTCAAAGTATCAGGATCGAGTGATCGCGGTCTTAGTTGCTTGACGATACATAAAGGTTTTTCTGGTAAAAATTGGTCTTCAGCAAAATAAGTTTCCGTAAATCCTCCACCACCGAGATGCTTTACTATTTGATATCGCCCGACTAAAGTTTCTTGTTGTTTTAGCATAGAAGCGTTCCTCTGGTTACATGCTTTTGCTTTACTCGTACAATACAAGTGGCAAGCAACAAAATTCATACACCATTTCTGCTCATTTATATGCACAAATTTGCTACCAACATTGCACTTTTATGCACATTATTTTTTATTTAATATTTCTTATATTTTTTTAACTTCGTCTTACTTGCAAAGCTTAGTAGCTCGTGATACATTTCATGAATAAAAGATTAATAAAATTGCTTGTTCTGCGTTCAATTAATTAACAAACACACTTAACATTTCCAAAAAACTGTGATAAATAAAACTTTTCTCCTTTGGTGTTTGAAACTAACAAGTGCGTGGAGTCTATTTGGAATAGTTGCATTTACCCAAACTCCTGTTTCTGCCCAAAGCGCGATCGCACCAGACAACACATTAGGGACTGAAAGTTCTAATGTTGTAACTAATTTTAATGGTGCGCCGACAGAAGTAATAACTGGTGGTGCAACTCGCGGGATTAATTTGTTTCATAGTTTCCGAGAGTTTAGCGTCAGCGAGGGACGTAGTGCTTATTTTTTTAGTCCTAGTGCAGATATTCAAAATATTTTGGCGAGGGTGACGGGAAGCGATCGCAGTGAGATATTGGGGAAATTGGGTGTTTGGGGTGAGTCGAAAGCAACTTTATTTTTGATGAATCCCAATGGGATTATTTTTGGGAAGGATGCCAGTTTGGATTTGCAGGGTTCGTTTGTGGGGACAACAGCGAACGCCATTCAGTTTAGAGAGAAAAGTAATTTCAGTGCGACAAATCCAGAAGTTCCAGGTTTGTTGACAGTAAACCCCAGTGCGTTATTTTTTAATCAAATTAACCGCAGCGAAATTGTTAATCGTAGTAGTAAAGCTGAAACATTTGGAATAACTATACCGGGAAGTTTTTACTTAGTTAGTGGGGATATCATCTTTGATGGTGGTGTTGCTAGTTCGGTAGGAAATCGCTTGGAATTAGGTGCAGTTGCAGGAACAGGAACTGTTGATTTGATTGGTAGCGGAAATCAAATACAGTTAGCTTATTCAGAAGGTTTATCGAGAGGAGATATTGTGCTGCAAAATAATTCCTTTGCTCTAACAACTGGAGGAGGTGCAATTTCTGTTAATGGTCGCAATATTAGCCTTTCTAAAAATAGCTTCATTAGCTCAATACTGCAAGCAGGGGAAGGTAAACCTGGTATTGCAGAGGGAGATGTAGTAGTTAATGCAACTGGCAATGTCACGCTAGATAATATTGGTATTATTGGTAGCAGAGGCTTAGAAAACTCTTTGGGTAATACTGGAAATATCACAATTAATGCTCAATCGATTCGCCTTTCAAACCAAGGCTTAATCACTAGTACTGGTCCGAGAAGTCAAGGAAATATTATATTAAATGTCCGAGATAATATTAATTTCGATACTAATAGTTTTGTTGTGACCAATGGTATTCTAAGTTCGATAGGTAAATCGGGTGATATTACAATTACTTCTCGGAACATTAACTTAAGCAATCAATCTGGAATTAATTCCTCTAACATTGGACAGGGAGAAGGTGGAAAAGTAACTATACAAGCTAAAGAAGCCATTTCGCTCAATAGTGGAAGTAGTATTTTTAGTAGTTCTTCTGCATCTACTTTTGGTCAAGTTAATAATCTGCCTAGTGGTGATATTGAAATCACAGCTAAAACTCTCGCGCTCAATGGAAACAATACTATTATAAGTTCTTCAAACTTGGATGAGGGAAGGGGAGGCAATATTCGGATTATTGCTGATGACTCAATTTTATTAAATGGTTTGCGGGCATCAATTTCATCTTCCAGCACTGGGAAAGGTGATAGTGGAAATATCGAATTGAATACGCGATCGCTTATCCTAACTAACGGCGGGAATATTGGTACACAATCATTCGGAATTGGTAACAGTGGAGATTTATTGGTTAATGCTTCAGATTCTGTTAGTTTGAGTGGCTTTACAACGTTTACTAACCTACAAACTGGAAAATTGGACTTCATCGGAAGTGGATTAACAACCAGTACTTTCGGTGCTGGAAATAGTGGAACATTGACCCTGAATACGCAAAGACTAAGCATTAATGATGGTGGATATATTACCACTATCAGTTCTCAATCTGGTCGTGGAGGAAATGTAACTATAAACGCCAAGGATTCTATAGAAATTGTAGGAAGCTCACCCAATCTTGCATCAAGCCGTGTTTCTAGTAGTTCACTAGGCTCTGGAGATTCAGGGAGCATCAACCTTAACACTAATCGATTAAGTATCCGAGATGGAGCAACGGTTACAACTTTGGCACCTGTTACAGGTACAGGCAAAGGAGGAGAGTTAACCATAGATGCAAAAGACTCAGTGGAGGTTATTGGTGGTTCATCTAGCTCCCCTAATAATCCCACTATTATTTCTACCACAGCTTTTGTTGGCGATGCAGGAAATCTGAAGATTAATACTGGTAGTTTCAGCATCCGTGATGGAGGACAAGTTACTACTTCTACCTTTGGTAAAGGTAAAGGAGGTGATTTGACGCTCAATGCAAGTAATGGAGTGGAAGTTGTGGGGACATCTACAAATGGTTTTGTAAGTAGCTTGAATACAATTGCTGCACCAAGCTCCACTGGAAATGCTGGAGATGTAAGAGTTAACACTCCTCGGTTAGTTGTGCAGGATGGGGCAAAAGTATTAGCAGAAAGCACAGGTACGGGTAACTCAGGTACCATGAACCTTGATGCGAATACCATCCACCTAGATAACAAAGCCTCTATTAACGCTAACACCCGCAGTCCCAACAAAGACCCAAACCGCGAACAAGCAACCATCAACATTCGCACCCAAGATTTAAACCTGCGTCGTAACAGTAACATTACCACCAACGCCACAGGGGAAAATGTCGTCGGTGGTAACATTAACATCGACACTAATTTTTTAATCGCTCTGGAAAATAGCCGCATCAGCGCCAACTCAGATAATTCTCGTGGTGGTAGGGTTAAAATCAATGCCCAAGGTGTATTTGTCGGTACTCAACTGAGTGATGTCTCGAAATTTATTACAGCAACTTCTGGTGTTGGTTTATCGGGAACAGTTGATGTCAATTCTCCTGATAATAGTTCGATTCAAAACAGCCTCACCGAACTTCCGAATAATGCGATCGATACCAATGCACTCATCGCAAATAGCTGTATAGCCCGTGCCAATAAAAAGCAGGAAAATAGCTTTATCATCACAGGTGGAGGTGCTTTACCCAATCGTCCCGGTGATGTATCGATGTCCAACTATTCAACAGATACAGTGCGTGGTGTCACGGATGAATATACATCCCGTTCTTGGAAAAAGGTGACGCAATTATCGAACCAACGGGTGTATATCGGACTGCATCGGGAGAGTTAATCTTAAGTCGTGAGTGTCAGTAACAATTTTACTAACTTGTTTACGAGTCAATATCATGATATTGTGAAAATAATAATCGACCATTAATACTAATAATTACTGTTTCCTGTTTTGTGTGGATTTTTAATCACAACTTTCAATTAATCAACTCATTAAAAAATAACAAATGAATTCATCTTTGCGAGTTGAAACTATTGTTTTAACAATTTCCTCGTGCCTGAATTTTAATCCCCTGCCCCTATTTGCCCAATCCACACCTCCATCGGGTGTTACGGTTCCCCCCCAACACTCCCGGAAAAGTCGAACAAACTATTCCCAAACCAACTCCAACTCCAATTCCTGTCAATCCCCAATCTCCAAGTAAACCTATTCTTCCCAGCATTCCATCTACTGATATACCAGAGACAAATATCCCCAGTAGCGAAAGCTTTTTTGTTAAAGAAATTAAAATTATCGGAAATACAGTTTTTAAAAGATGTAGATCACCAAGTTAAAACAAAAAATTAGAAAAATAAAAAATGTCACCTTCGAGCAGTTATTAGAACTGCGATCGCAAATTACCCAACTCTACATCAAAGAAGGCTATGTGACTAGTGGTGCATTCCTCCCCAACAACCAAAATTTAACTAGCGGTACAATCACAATCCAAATTGTCGAAGGGGAATTAGAAAATATTGAGTTAATAGGATTGCAAAGACTACAAACTGGATATGTGCGATCGCGTATCGAACGAGGTGCAACAAAACCCCTCAATCAGAAACATTTAGAGCAAGCATTGCAATTGTTACAAATTGACCCCTTAATCGAGCGGGTTAACGCCGAACTCACTGCCGGAAGTACCCCAGGAAGCAATATTTTACGCTTGCAAGTCAAGGAAGCACCAGCTTTTCACGCAGGTATCGCAATTGACAATAACCAATCCCCCAGTATCGGTTCTGGACAAGCAAGTATATTCGTTGCTCACGATAACTTAATTGGTTTTGGCGATAAATTCACTGCTCAATACGGCATTACCGAGGGATTGAATCTCTATGATTTTAGTTATAATGTTCCATTTAATGCCTTAGATGGCACAATTGGTGTACGTTATGGCAACAGCGACAGTAAAATTATCGAATCTGATTTCCGTGACTTAGATATCCGCAGCGAATCCCGCACTCTTTCATTTAACGTTCGTCAACCCCTACAAAAGACTCCCAATAGTGAATTTGCTTTGGGTTTAGCATTCGATGTACGTCGTTCCCAGACATATATCCTCGATGATGTTCCCTATTCTTTTTCTGAAGGACCAGAAAACGGAGAAGCCAGAGTTACAGCAATTAGGTTTTCCCAAGATTGGGTACAACGAGATACAAAGAAAGTTTTAGCAGCGCGATCGCAATTTAGTTTGGGTATTGATGCTTTCGATGCCACTGTCAATAGTACGGGAACGGATGGCAGATTTTTCTCATGGTTGGGACAGTTTCAATGGGTGCAAAGATTGTCTCCTCGTGTGATTGTGTTGGCAAAATCGACGGGCAATTAACTGGGGATTCTTTACTATCCCTGGAAAAATTTAGCATTGGGGGAGTAGAAACAGTGCGGGGGTACAATCAAAACCAGGTTGTTACTGATAACGGTGTAATTGCCTCAGTTGAAGCTCGCATTCCCCTAACATCGAATGTTAATACCTTCCAAGTCGTACCCTTTTTCGATTTTGGCACGGGATGGAATAACCGTGCAGACAATCCCAATCCTCAAACCCTGGCTAGTTTGGGCTTGGGTTTGCGCTGGCAACCAGTTTCGGGATTAAATTTACGGGCAGATTATGGAATTCCCCTGATTGGAGGCGATCGCGGAGGGAATTCCTTGCAGGATAATGGGTTTAATTTCTCGTTACGCTATCAGCCTTTTTGAGTGCTTGTTTAGTCCTTACAGACACCCAAATCTAACATAGTTGTAAAATCTTTTGGGTGTGCCTCTTCTCATTGAGATGAGTATTGAATTTGTACTACATGCAATTTCTCCATCAATCGCAATATTCAACCCACCCCTGGATAATTGGGAAACTACCTGTGGATTGCGTCCAACACAATAGTTCATAATTACTATATTTATCACTGGTGGACACCAACAACACTTTGAGAAGCCTCAGTGACCACACGATTTTGCCATGCCTGATAAATCAAATCCCTTCCATCCTGAGCTTCTAGGAATTGGTAAACCCTTTCGCGCTTTTCCCTACTCCCCATCCTCCCAACGTAGGTTAACTTCAACCCTAGCTTACTCAATAGTTTCTGGATAATCGCGATCGCACTCATCCCCTCCGAAATAGTAACTCCCAGATAGTCGCGAATAGTGTATCGATGTTGCACCGTCAAAGCCTTCAACTTTTGCAACTCCACATCGGAACCACGAAACATTATCCCTGGCATGAGAAAGTGACCGATATTGAGCTTTTCCAGTATCAACACCGCAGGCAATAATTGTCCCTTGTTAAAATCTGGCTTCCAAATGGCACTTTCACCCGTTTCTATCTGCGATTTAGCCCTCTTCGCATCGCGTTCAACAAGTTGCTCCCGTCCCAAGGTAAGAAAATAATGCAGCCGCAATTGAGGATACCAGTTGTCCTCATCTTTCCAAACAAGTTCGGGTGTTACGTCAACCCCGTAACGCTCATTTAAGGACGCTTTTCGTTCCTGATGCCGTTCGGTTTTAGTTTTGGCTTTTTTATCTTGAAGTTTCTTAAATTCAGAATCAGAGATGGTTTCTGAGTTTGCGATCGCCTGACATTCTTCCACATATAATTCCTGCGAAGCTGCTTTTACGGAATCACAAACACCCTGACTTTCTTCTTCCCCAACATCATCTGCATCAATC
>JAAUPE010000265.1 GCA_012034595.1 Calothrix sp. CSU_2_0
CTATCGCCATCCCCATTTCTTATTCCACTTCCCTCATCCCTATCCCCCATTCCCTATCCCCTATCCCCCATTCCCTATCCCCTATTCCCTATTTCAAAACATCAAAAACCGATAGTTGTGGCATTAAAAAATGACACAACTATCGGCTGGTTGCATATATACTTACATTTAATCGAATTGTTTCCCGTCAAGCTCCGCGACCAATGGCTTGCGTAACAAGAAAACAATTTGCTATGATAATAGTCCGTTATTCATAGGCTTCTTGTTTATTGTAACCACCTCGTCGATTGCTATCCTCTCGCGGTTTCGCTTTGTTGACTCGTAGCTGTCGCCCCATCCATTCAGCTCCATCCAATTCTGTAATAGCTGTATCTTCTTGGGCTTCTTCACTCATATCAACAAAGGCAAAGCCACGCATCCGACCGGTTTCTCGGTCAGTAGGTAGCACGACTCGTGTAACCTCACCGTAATCTGCGAATACTGCTCTTAAATCTGCTTCGGTAGCGCGGTAAGAGAGATTTCCAACGTAAATAGTCATGTGGATCGCGTTAAGTTTGAACAAAAAGCATTGAGTTCAACTGCAAGATTAAAAACAACAGGAAGCTACTTGATTGAGCTACGATGTTGATTTTTTTATTGCTGTCAGCTAGCGCTGTCTACAAAGTTGACAAATAAATATTTACAAATAAGCACTTATAAATAAATACTTACTAAATAAAAAGCTGTAACATCGCCAACAGCGCCACCACTGATTGAGATGAACGTCTACATACGCTCACAATAATAACTGATTGCGTCGTTTTTCAAAGTATGAGATTTTACAAAGGTTAGAAACTTAAAATCAGTCTAACTTATACCTGATTTGGATTTAGCAATATTTTAATATTTAATCTTGAAATGTGATTTGATTTTTTGATTGCGATAAGCGGAGCTTAATGCCAAAGGCATATCGCATCAGGAACACCAAGCAAGAAATTTTTCCCAATGGTAGACGGGATTACCCTGCCATGACTAAAAGTACGATTGGTAAGTATATAGCTTGCGATCGGTTATTTTCTGGAAGTTCCTAGAGGTGGAAATTGCTTTAAATCATAAATTTTGCTTTATTAACGAACATCCCTTTTTTTAAGAGTGCGATCGCGTTCTTGATTTCGTCAGTATCATCACATAGTATAGCCTGTAGCTTTTTCAATATAATCCACAACCTTTTGATAAGATTCTGGATTACTTGTCGGATTAATAATTATCGGGATTGTACTATCAGGCAGCCAAAAAGTTATCCTGCCATTGGGTTCACGGCAAAACGAACTAATACAGGTGAGGTTGATTATATATTCGTTTCTTTCATAAAAAATTTTTACCCAGTAAGCATTTTCGCTCAATTCCGTAACTTTGGCTGTATAGTCAAGAATCTTTTGATAGTCATTTTGGTTACTTTGTGGATTAATCACAATTGGGATGGCATTATCCGGCAACCAAAATGTTACTCTACTATTCGGCTCGGAGCAAAAAGCAGAGACACGCTCAAAGTTGACGATGTATTCTTTCTTTTGATAAAGAATTTTCTCCCAGTAAGCCACAATTTCTCCTTCAAACTCAAATTTGCTAGCCAGTTTGTAGCAAACCATACTTAATACAAGTATGGCATTATCTCGGATTTTACTGGTATAGCCCAACCTAAAATTTCCCGCATTCGATAGTGGGAAATCTTAACCTCGAAGCTTTGCAAAATTCAAAATATTTATGTTTTGAATTTTGTGGTTGCTTCGCGATCGCAATATTTATGCTGATACTGTTTAACCTACTTCTGCTGGAGTTTGGAAATTAGTTGTGGGATGGGAACGTCCAATGGCAGCTTCGAGGAATCCTTTGAATAAAGGGTGAGGTTTGCTTGGACTTGATTGGAATTCCGGATGGAATTGGCAACCAACAAAGAAAGGATGGTTCGGATATTCGACTATTTCGACCAATCTTCCATCGGGGGAAGTACCGCTAATTACATACCCAGAATCCAACAACAGGTTACGGTAAGCATTGTTAAATTCGTAGCGATGACGGTGACGTTCGTAGACGACTTCTTCTTGGTAATGCTTGAAAGCAATAGTATTGGGTAGCATTTTACACGCATATAAGCCCAGCCGCATTGTACCGCCCAAGTCAACTACATCATGCTGTTCTGGCAATAAATGGATGACAGGATTCGATGCATTCGGGTCAAATTCGGCACTATTTGGATTCGGTAATCCGGCAACATTTTGTGCCCACTCAATTACCGCACATTGCATACCCAAACACAATCCCAAGAAGGGTATTTGGTGTTCGCGGGCATATTTAATTGCGGCAATTTTGCCATCAACACCTCGCGTACCAAAACCACCAGGTACGACAATACCATCAACACCTTCGAGATAGTTTTCGACGGATTCGGTTTCGAGCTTTTCTGAGTTTACCCAGCGCAGACGCAATTCTCCATAGGTAGTGATGGCTGCGTGACGAACTGCTTCCACTACCGATAGATAAGCATCGCTCAGACGCACGTACTTACCAACGATCGCAATCTCGACTTGATATTTGGGACTATACAACCTTTCAACCAAGGTTTGCCATTGTCTTAAATCGGGTTTACGCTGTTCCATTTGCAAATGTTCTAATGTTTGCTGCGCTAAACCCTCCCGTTCGACAATTAAAGGTACTTCATAAATGCTGTTAGCATCTTGAGCCGTAATTACGCATTCTACGGGGACATCGCAAAATTCCGAAAGCTTCTCCTTAATCCCAGGAGGTAAAGGGCGATCGCATCGACAAACTAAAATATCAGGTTGAATGCCAATCGATCGTAACTCCTTCACTGAATGCTGGGTTGGCTTAGTCTTCATTTCCCCAGCCGAAGCAATCCAGGGTACCAAAGTTACATGCATGTACAGCACGTTTTGCCGTCCAACTTCCTTGCGAAACTGACGAATAGCCTCTAAAAACGGTAGCGATTCAATATCACCAACCGTACCACCGATTTCCGTAATCACCACATCAGGATTAGTATCTTTGGCAACTCTTTTAATCCTGTCCTTAATTTCGTTGGTAATATGGGGAATAACTTGTACAGTTCCGCCATTGTAATCACCGCGTCGTTCGTGGTTAATCACAGATTGGTAAACCGAACCAGTAGTAACACTGTTGAGTCGAGACATCGGAGTATCAGTGAAGCGTTCGTAATGTCCCAAATCTAAATCCGTCTCCGCACCATCTTTGGTGACAAACACCTCACCATGTTGAAACGGACTCATCGTACCCGGATCGACATTAATATATGGATCGAGCTTGAGAATCGAAACCGAATAATCGCGAGATTTGAGCAACCGTCCCAAACTTGCTGCTACAATTCCCTTACCGATGCTAGATACGACCCCACCAGTGACAAATACAAACTTAGTCATAAAAATCTTTAAGTTGTAACAATTTCTAACTGAAGACACCCCGACATTGTGCCACAGTAAATGTTGTGCTTATTCATTTCCAGTGGCGTGAAACTCTTATTAAACTTAGTACTATTAGCTTCGATATTTACTCCCTCCGTTGTTTTGGCTCAGGAACAAACCCTCAAAATTGTTTATCCCCCTACCAAACATAAAACAAGTGCCGATAGAATCTTTTTCATTGGAACTGCACCACAAACCGGACAAGTTCTGATAATGGTAAACCAATTGTTCGCAGCAAGTTAGGACATTTTGCTCCTAGCTTGCCCCTTCAAATCGGGGAAAATAACTTTACTATTCGTTACGAAAATCAAGAATTGTCGATTCAAGTGACGCGAAACTCCTTACAACCTCAAATTCCCCAAGAGTTAGCTTTTGTCAAAGAGTCACTCCTGCCATCGGTAGATATAGCCCGAATGCCAGGTGAGTCAATCTGTTTTAGCGCAATTGCTCTGCCAATGCAAATGTTTCTGTGAAGTTGGGTGGACAAGCGATCGCACTTTCTCCTCAACCACTTGCGGCTCTATTACCCGACAATAAAGCTGCACTTACAGGACGAAATCAACCACTATCCCCAAATAATATTGCCCAAAATCAAATTAGCAATTATGCAGGTTGTACCACTGTACAAACTGCTGGCGATTTAGGACAACCCCAATTTCAACTAACCCTAAATGGTAAAACGGTTACGCAACTGGGTTCAGGTAAAGTTCAAATACTTTCTCCGTCCCAGTTGCAGGTTGCCGAAGTTACAGTTGATTCTGGTATAGCGCGAACAGGTTCGAGTACCGATAATTCTCGACTGACACCATTACCAAAGGGAACAAGAGCTGCGATCGCAGGGAGAGATGGTGACTGGTTGCGCTTGGATTATGGCGGTTGGATTAATAGTAAAGAGACTCGTATTATACCAGGTGCAGTACCACCACGGACAATTATTCGTAGTATTGGCTATCGTCAATCTCCAGAAAAAACAGAAGTAATTTTCCCGCTCCAAGTACCAATACCCATCAGTGTTAAACAAGGTGATAAAGATTTTGTCCTCACACTTTATAACACCACAGCCCAAACTGATACCTTTCGTACCGACGAAAACCCGATAATTTCCCGTCTTGATTGGCAACAAGTTAACCCAAACCAAGTTCAATACATATTCAATCTTAAACAAAACCACCAGTGGGGGTACAAACTCCGTTATGAAGGGACGAGTTTAGTTTTGACATTGCGTCATCCACCCGATTTTTCGACCAAAAAACAAAAACCTCTATCTGGTATCAAGATTTTACTCGACCCTGGACATGGTGGAAAAGAATCTGGCGCTCGTGGAGCTGATGGAACTTTAGAAAAGGACGTTAATCTCGCTGTCTCCAAGTTATTACGCAATGAATTAATCCAGCGTGGTGCAACTGTAGTTATGTCACGGGAAGACGATCGCGAATTATCCTTACCTGACCGTCAAAAACTAATTGACACCGAAGAACCAAATATTTCCCTGTCAGTCCATTACAATTCCCTACCCGACGATGGGGATGCCGAGAAAACCCAAGGTGTGGGGATGTTTTGGTATCATCCCCAAGCCCATAGTTTGGCTTCATTTTTGCATAACTATATAGTTGCAAAATTAAAAAGACCAACTTACGGGGTATTTTGGAATAACTTAGCATTAACCCGTCCCGCAAGTTCGCCATCAATACTCATGGAACTGGGTTTATGAGTAACCCCAACGAGTTTGAATGGGTTACAGATGCAAAAGAGCAAAAGAAACTGGCAAATGCGATCGCATCAGGAATCGTCGAGTGGTTCAAACAAACCAAGCAATCGAACGCCAAAACCAGTAAATAACCGCCAACAATCGTAGAGACGTTCCGGTGGAACGTCTTAAAATTTTATTTTATTTTTATTTTGTTTTATTTTTATTTGCCCAGTAAATTTAGATTTTTTATACAGACAGCAAGTATGCGATAATTCCTCTGGCTAGATTTATTAAAAAATATCCCATTTTAATGTATTCCCTGGGACTTGTATTACTTTTCTTTAGTCATAATTGTTACAGTTCCATAAAATTATGATTAAATGTATATCGTTGTCAAATTTTCTTTGTACATTATTTGTAAGTATTTGTTTGACTATGCGATCGCTTTTAGTACCTAAGCAACCGTAGCTATTTATACTCTTTTTGCTACGTAAAGCAGACTGTTTTAAGTGTCTGGCAAAAAACTCTCTGCGCCAAATATTGGGTTTTATAGAAATTCAGGGTCTTCTATTATGTATTCGGGTTGGATGTTGGGTT
>JAAUPE010000081.1 GCA_012034595.1 Calothrix sp. CSU_2_0
CATCGAGTATATGCATCATCTATTGGAATTGGACGATTGGAATTGTGGATTGGGATTGGGATTGGGAATTGGGATTGGGATTGGGGATTGGGATTGGGAATTGGGAGTTGGGGATTGGCTAATAAATAGTCCTCTCTGCCTTTCTCCCGCTTTCCCTCTCTCTCGTTACCAACCTAAAACAGAAGCTAACTGAGGTGCGGTACTCTCAGTTTCTGTAAATACACCTTCAGTATCAATACGACTTTCAACGCAATATGAAGCAGTGCTAAAACCACCAAATCGCTTCACCGTACTAGTTCGCATTCGCATATTTGAACCTGAAAACCAAAAACGCTCAATCGAACTCATGGTTTCATAATCGGTAGTTAACACCAATCCTTCTTCCTCATCCAAATGAAAGCGTCCAACAACAGGCATAATTTCCGCATACCCACGTTCGCGCAATAATCTACCTTGACGAGGATTGTCCACATCTGGAACGATCGCAAATACAGTTTGACCTTCGTGGTTTTCTTCCCCTTCTTTATCCCAAGCCATCGTACCTAACCAACGTACCCGCGAACCACCAATCGATAAATTGGGGTCAATTTCGTGCATTTGACACAGTTCAATTATCTCTGGATCCTCCGCAGTTAAGGTTTCTACCACAATCTCTGATTCTCCAGTTTCGGATCGCTTGAAGGCAAGGTGATGTGTTACCCGCGAAGATTTCCATTTACCAGCACTTTGCCGAAAAAACTCCATCGCATCCATCTAGTTTTAACTCCTAACTATTGACTTCTAAGAACTATGTGTTAACTTTTTACTTTCAATTTTAGTATTTTAACGTATCGCCGAAGTCCATATCTTCAAGGTAATCGTAAGACCAAAACTTGGGCGAAAGTCAAGTTTTGGCACTCCCTCATGAGTACAGACGTTCCTAGTTCTGCCGCAAACAATTAGGAGTAGTTCACGATTACAGCTTTCCGCGATTAGCTTTCAACTAGTCGAATATTGGATCGACTCAAGAAAAGGTTACATTCGTTTAATTGTAAATTTTTGTAGTCACTACTAACCATTGCTTGACAAAGTAGACTAATTAATCGTCGTCTGCTAAGATGGTAGAAATTGCAAAACCACTAGTAACGGCAGTGAGTATTTAGATACAGGACTTAAATACACATCTGCGGAGTGCGAGTTGGTGCAAGCGATTCAGTCAAAAATAGGAGTCAATGATGAACTTCCCCACTGAATTGACCGTAGAGCAACAGTTTCGTTTACAAACTTTGAAAGAACAGGTCAAAAGCCTAAGTCAAGAAGAAGCTCAAACATTTTTATTGGAAGTAATGCGTCAGATGATGGTGAAGGATAATTTGGTAAAGCATCTTCTCAAACAAGCTTGATGCGTCTTGAAATGTGAATTAATTGGAAGATAGGTTCAAGGTTTTACCGGAGAAAGGGTTTAAAATGAGAAACTTCGGTTCTACCGTTCCCCTGATAAAAAAAGTATGTTAACTGAGAAAAAGAGCTAAAAAATAACAAGAATTTATGATTTTTTAGATTATTAGTGACATACTTACTAATGTTATCAATATCTGCATTCGTCACTACATAATTATCCTTCTTTTGTACCAATTCCTCTAATATTCCTATAGGAGTATGGGGATTAGAAGCAACCTGAAAGTCTTGACTCAAACCTTTGTAGAATTAGCCTTCAATCTATTCATCATAATTGATGCTTTCACCTCTTAAAAATTCTAGAATTTCCTCTTCACCATCTTGTTGAACTTTAAACTCCAAATTTAATTTAGACTAATTTAAATATTCGATGAAGATTGAATAGAGAATAAAGAGATTTGAGTCGATAAAATATCAAATAATAAAATGTAGATTAATAGTGCGATCGCGTTTGCAAAATTCCTCACTTTTTCATTAAGTTGGAAATCGGATCGGAAAACATAAACTTATGGGTCTAAATTCGGTAGTATAGGGTAGCCTAACCAATAGTTATGGTTACATCTATTTTGATGTGAGGCAATCTTCGCTCCACACACAGCTTGAGTCCATGAAACCTACTTCCAATTTCCTTAGTCATCTTAACCCCAGTCAACGTCGTGCTGTCGAACATTTTTGTGGTCCTTTGCTCGTTGTTGCGGGGGCAGGTTCTGGCAAAACGAGAGCATTGACATATCGAATTGCTAATCTCATTCTCCAACATCAGGTTGACCCAGAAAATATTCTTGCAGTGACTTTTACTAATAAAGCTGCAAGGGAAATGAAGGAACGTATCCAGAAACTGTTTGCCGAGCAGATGGCAATGCAGGAATATGGGGAAAAGTATGATTTGTTACCCGAATTTGACCAGGTAAAATTGCGATCGCGTGTTTATCGAACTGTAATTAAGGATATGTGGTGTGGTACTTTTCACAGTTTGTTTTCGCGGATTTTACGTCTAGATATCGATAAGTATGTGGATGAAAATGGTCGCAAATGGGATAAGAATTTTTCAATCTTTGATGATTCGGATGCTCAATCTCTGGTGAAGGAGATTGTGACGAAGCAGATGAATCTTGATGATAAGAAATTTGACCCGAAATCGGTACGTTATGCGATTGGTAATGCCAAAAACCAAGGTCTTTCACCGAAGGAGTTTGCGATTGAGCAGCCGAATTATCGCGGGAAAATAATTTCTCAGGTTTATAGTGCTTATCAGGATAAGTTGGCAGGAAATAATGCTCTTGATTTTGATGATTTAATTTTAATTCCTACTCGGTTATTTCAACAAAATGAGCAAGTTTTAGATTATTGGCATCGGAAATTTCACCATATTTTAGTTGATGAATATCAAGATACTAATAGAACTCAATATGAATTAATTCGGTTGTTATCGACTAATAATGAAGGTAAAAATAATTGGAATTGGAAGAATCGCTCGACTTTTGTAGTCGGAGATGCAGACCAATCTATATATAGCTTTCGGCAAGCAGATTTTACAATTCTCTTAGGCTTTCAAGATGACTTTGGTGATGGTTTGGAAGACGATAATACTCGAACGATGGTGAAGTTGGAAGAAAATTATCGCTCATGTGAAAACATCCTCGAAGTTGCTAACCAACTTATTGAAAACAATACCCAACGTATCGATAAGATTCTCAAACCGACTCGTGCTGCTGGTGAAGAAATTTGTCTTTTTAAAGCAGATGATGAAGTTGTGGAAGCTGACTTTGTTATCAATCAAATTCGTAAGCTTGAAGAAGAAAACCCCGACTTAGATTGGGGCAGTTTCTCAATCCTTTATCGTACTAATGCTCAATCAAGACCATTTGAAGATTTGCTGGTTAAATATCAAATTCCTTATACCGTCGTGGGTGGATTTAGATTCTACGATCGCAAGGAAATCAAAGATATTCTAGCTTACCTCAAAGCTGTTCAAAATCCATCAGACGCTGTTAACATCCAACGCATTATTAATACTCCCCGTCGCGGTATTGGTAAATCAACCATCGACACCTTAGTTCGTGCTTCCCAAGAACTAGGTACAAACCTGTGGGAAATACTGAATGATGAGACATCAGTTAATACCTTAGCCGGACGTGCAGCGAAGTCAGTAAATAACTTTGCAAGCATCATTAGAAAATGGCAAGCTGAAATCGAAACCATGCCAGTTACCGAACTTGTCGCAGGCATAATTGAAGATTCCGGTTACGTTCAAGATTTGCAAACCCAAGGAACCGACGAAGCCGAAGATCGGATTCAGAACATCCAAGCGTTATATAATGCAGTTTCCGAATTTCAAGAAGAAAACCAAGAAAACGAAGAAAGCGTCACCTTACAAAAGTTCCTCGAAAAAACTTCCCTCAGTTCCGACCTCGACAACTTAAAAGAAGGAGATGCAGCAGTATCATTAATGACATTACACGCATCCAAAGGATTAGAATTTCCCGTCGTCTTCCTAGTTGGTTTAGAACAAGGATTGTTTCCTAATTATCGCTCAATGCAAGACCCCGCAGCACTAGAAGAAGAACGCAGGTTATGCTACGTAGGGATAACACGAGCGCAAGAAAGGTTATTTATCAGCCATGCCAGAGAAAGACGACTGTATGGCAGCAGAGAACCCGCCATGCGATCGCAATTTCTCGACGAATTACCAGAGGATTTAGTCGCAAACCATCACCAAACCAGGCAAGGTTACGTTAAAACTGCTGCTGGTAGTCTGCCCAAACGTGGAAGTGGTAATACCTTCACTAGCAATACTCCGAGCGATATCATCCAAAACTGGCAAGTCGGAGACGCAGTATTACATAAAACATTTGGAGAGGGTGAAATTACTCACGTGTTTGACGCAGGTAGTAAAACCTCCGTAGCAATCAAATTCGCGAACCTGGGAACCAAAATCATAGACCCCAGAGTAGCACAACTACAAAAGATAAATTAAGGCGATTTCTCAAATAGTTTTACCTATTTAAGGGGTAAATAACCTCAAGAAAGAGGGCGAACAACCGTTCTCCCCTACAATAGAATCATAATTATTCACATGTCCAAACTACTAACCGATCCTTTCCTACAGAACCCTACAGCAACCACTGTTCACGTGGTTTGGTTTACCGAATTTATCGGTTCCCAACATTTGATTAAATACGGAGAAAACCTCAATCAAACCGCAATCGCAACCACCACCAAACTAACCCGCACTCGTGAAGACCAAAAATCGCGAGTCGGAAACCAAACCGAAGACGGACAAATATACCAAAAACCTACTATCCGTCATATTTGGAGACACGAAGCAGAGGTAACAGGACTAACACCAGGTATAAAAGTTAACTATTGCATTACCAGCATTACAGAAGACAATCAGAGTATCAATAGCGACATATTTACCCTTACACCCCTACCAAATCCCAATTCACCCCTAAAAATACTGCTCACATCCGATCATCAAATCAAACCAATGGTTGCAGCAAACCTGCAAAAAGTCGTAGAAACAGTGGGACAAGTCGATGCAGTCTGGTTTGCGGGTGATTTGGTGAACATTCCTGACAGGGCAAGTGAGTGGTTTGATGATAATCGTGGGAATGGGTTTTTTCCATGTTTACAAGGAAAAGCTAATTATCAAATGGATGGGGATGGAGTCAAGATTACATATACAGGTGGAAAAATCATCCAGAATGCACCAATGTTTACCTGTATTGGCAATCATGAGTTAATGGGTAGATATGCGCGAGAAGATAGTTTAAATGGCGAATTTGATGATACTATTCCTCACCATATTGCTCAAGAATTATATGGTCATAATTTAGAAAAAGATAAATTAAAAGATAACTCATTTAATACAAATACATATGAGGAGATTTTCACCCTTCCAGAAAGTAAGGAAGGAGGAAAAACCTATTATGCTGTCAGCTTTGGGGATGTGCGGTTGGTCGTACTTTATGCGACGAATATGTGGCGATTTCCGAGTACTGAAAACGGACGCAAAGGTAAATATGGGGAAGTCGAAGCTGATTTGCAAAAGCCAGAAAATTGGGGTTACGGACAGATTATTTACGAACCAATTTATCGAGGAAGTACGCAATATAATTGGTTAGAAAAAGAGTTAAATAGTCAGGAATTTCAACAGGCAAAATTTAAGGTAGTAATGTTGCACCATCCAATCCATACTTTAGGTGACAATATTGTTCCACCATATACTGAACCCGTGCAAATTATGGAGCGGGATAATACAGGTAATATTAAAGCTGTACGTTACGAATATCCAAAAGATAAGGATTACTTGATTCGCGATGTTATCCCGTTATTAGAAGCAGCAAAAGTACAATTAGTATTTTTTGGACATTCCCATTTGTGGAATCGATTTGTTAGTAATTCGGGAATGCATTTTCTGGAAACTTCCAATGTGGGAAATTCCTATGGTGCAGCATATGGTAATCGAAAACGCGAAAATATTCCTGCAATGGGTAGTGATAATTATATTGCGATCGCAGATGCAAATGGATTGGAACCAGTCACTCCATCAATTGCACCTATTTTAGACGGAGATGGGAAAGCTATGCCTTTTATCTCCAGTAATCAAATTAGTGTTTTTAGTATTTTTGATACGGGTACGGGAACAGTTAGTAGTTATCGGTTTGATGTTCGTAAAGTTGACGCAGAAGTGATTAAATTTGATGAATTTAAGTTGAAATAATTTAGATTCCCAACTTCCAGGAGAAAGTGGGAATCTAGTTGTTAAATTTCTACTCTTCCAAAGATTTACTAGTTCTTACCAATATCTTACCCAATCTTTGAATTGGACCTTTAAATCCTCTTTTTGCATCTTCACCAGCTTGTTGAGTTTGTTCTCCAAGTAGTTCTTTTGACAGAGGAATTAGTAAAATTTATTGCTAATGCAAGGATGCAGATGACAAAGTTTAGTACTCAGAATTGTCAAACAAGTAAAAATTAGGCTGTAATCATTAAATATGCTTCAATTTACTTTGTTTTCTGTCACTAAAGTCAAACTTACCCATTCACCTTTATCGCTATAACTGCGAATAATTCGTTGTCGCAAATCTGCTTTAATTAACCAACCAGCTTCTAAAAATAGAGATTGATTTAATTGTGCTTTGACGGGAAATGTTGCCGAAGCACCATCAGGTAACATTAACACTTGAATGGGATTTTGGGGATTACTATCAAAGTTGAGAACTGAACCGTCAATAGTCGCACTTGATGTAAATGGGGGACGATTTGCAAAGCTAGAATTTTGCACAAGTTTTCCTGATGCATCAATTTCTAATTGCATTTTGGTGGGATAAATACTTGGTTCCCGCAAATCTGAATACATTGTCACAGCTTTACCTTCCCATTTCCCCAGTAATGCACCGAATTCTAATTTTGGACGTTCATTAAGTTCGGTTCCCTCACGATATTCTCGAATTAAAGTTAATTTTTCTAGGTTGTTATTGGTGTCAAACAACTGCACTAAACGCAAACGGCGATTTTGATGTACAAAGCAAAATTCTGCACCAAATTCTGAAACCGGAGAAAATTGCATTGAACCTTGGCAAAATGAACCATTTTCAAAAAATAAGAGACTTCGTGATAAAGTCTCAAATTCTAGTACTAAATCCTGTAATCCATGACGCTGAAGCGTAAGTTTTGCTGCTTGATTATTGTTTAATCCTTCGATATTCAAACGACTGGGGATGCTTTCGAGTTGTTCACCAGTGGGTGAGAATTTAGTAAATGAACCAACCCAAATACCAAGATTTTTAAGAAAAGATTCCCATTGAGAAGACATAATTAAGTCCTAGCAAAACGTCTCACCGCAAACAAGCTTCCCATTAATCCTACCATTGCACCGAAACCTAACAGAACTAGGGGCAAAATTAATGTTTGTGCCGTAGTTAATTTTAAACCTGTAGCCAGCAACTTAATAAAATCGGGTTGATTTAAAAGGAGTTTACCAATAAACTGCTGCGTAAGGCTAATCAAACTCCAAGCAATACCACCACCGAATAAACCAAATGCAATACCTTGAAAAATAAATGGTAAATATATCCAAGCAGAAGTCGCACCAACCAACTGCATGACTTCAATTTCCCGACGACGTGCCAAAACAATTAGACGAATCGTCGTACTTGTAACCGCGATCGCAGTTAAAGTCAAAATAATTGCGATCGCAAAACTGATCCAATTTAAACCACGATGTAACTGGGCAATATGCACAACCGCTTCATCTATATATTGGACTGTCTCTACACCTTTTATTTTCGCTAACTGTGTCGCTAAACTTGGCACCACATCCGAACTTCGCGCTTTAACCTTCAATTCATCTACCAAAGGGTTATTACCTAGTTGTTGTGTGGCATTTTTAATATCGGACATCCCTAATTCTTTGACTAGTTGCTCCCATGCTTCGTCTTTGGTCACTTTTTCGATGTTCGCAACTTCGGGTAGTTGAGATACTAATGGTGCTACCGCATCTATCCCCACATTCGCATCTAAATAAACAGATACTTCCAACTGACTACCAAACTGGTTCAAAAGCTTTTCTAATTGCCAAGATGTTTGCAAACTCATCCCCAACAAGAATAGCAATACTGTCACAGTGCTGATTGCTGCCCAATTCATCCAACCACCACGTTTTAATCCCAAAAATGTCTCTTTAAGTAAGTAATCTAGCTTCGTGAATATCTTCATACAAATCTAACCGTAAATACCTAACTTAACCTGATAATTCCCACAGGAACACCAAGTTACAGTTATAACTTCCCTTCTTAGTAAAGGGGAAGAACTCACATAAGTACGCCTTATTACTCACATAAAACTTTAATTGTCAAGTTGTGTTGACTATTTGTAACAAAGTTGTTATATTTGTTTACATAAGGCAACAAACCGAAGAAAAACAAAAAAAACAGGACAAAATATGTACACTACTGTGAACGAACAAGGTATCTTAAATAACTACTCAACCGAACCTAAGGTTTACTACGCTCAATACCCGAACCAATACCAACAGCGTCAATATGCATTGCAAGCTGCATTTGCAACTTTACTTATCAGCACTTTAGTTCTGGTTGGGTTTGCAGTTAGTTAATATTTTTATTATTTAATCCAGAATTTTAATCCAGAACTTTAATCCAGAATTTTAATCCAGAATTTTACAGTTTCAACCTCATCGTCAATATCTCCTATCTACCTCGGTTGGTTTCACCGAGGTTTTTTACTAGACTATTTTTACCAATCAAACCGTCAAACCCTTATCCTGAAAAAACCCAGTCATTATAACTGGGTTGTTGATATGAATATATTTTAATAGCTGATTTATATCTATTAAAAAGTAGTTGTAAAAATAAAATAGTGATTAATTAATCAAAACTCCTCGCTCTTGCAATATCAGCTTTTTACCATTAAATACAGACAATGTATTATCTGCTGTGACACGATAAAGAAATTTGTTGTTGCGGAATTCATAACCGAGAAAACGACTAGGAGTTACACCATCAGCGCCTACTGAATGGATGGTTTTTCCTTTGAGACGAATCGATTGACCTGTCTTTAAATTCCTACCAACATAAGTAACATTATTGCAAGTTACATAACCTTCGGGGCAATTTCTAGTAATTGTAACTTTGTAATTTTTGGTTTTTAAAGTTTCGGCATTAGCAACACCAGCAAAGAGTGAAATGCTAGCAACTGGGAGTAAAACGAGGCTGAGAATGCTTTTTTTGAGGTTCAACATATTGTGTAGTACCCATTAATTGGTTTGATGTTTGTGGATACAACCTTGATTAAACTAATTCCAGATTAAGCCGTAAAAATTGGTAAAAATAGTCCAAAACGGTCAGAAGCGGGAGAGAAATACAGCGTATTGCAAGTAAATAGGCTAAGTACTTCGACAAAAATATTTATACACTAGCGAGTCAATTTGATTTGACTCAAATCCTTGCTTATGCGTCGTTACGCTCCGCTTCACACTCCTGCGGAGAAGCAAGCTACGCAATGACAAATATATATTTAATTTTGTTGAGGTACTTACATCCCAATTCCCAATTCCCAATGCCCAATGCCCAATCCCCAATGCCCAATCCCCAATCCCACTTACTCATTACACCTTTTGTTAAGATTAGAGAACTAGTACCGTATAAAACCTAGCCGAAAAGAGCGAGTAGTATTTCCCATGCCATCTGAAATTGCAGTTGAGAAAAAAAAGTTAAAAAATCCACCTTTGCAGTTGCACTATTTAGGCGATCGCGTTTTGCGTCAACCAGCGAAGCGTGTGAATAAGGTTGATGATGACATTCGCGATTTAGCGAAGAAGATGCTGCAAACGATGTATAGCAGTGATGGCATTGGTTTAGCTGCACCCCAAGTTGGCATTCACAAACAATTGATTGTGATCGACTTGGAACCCGATGACCCCAAAAATCCACCCCTAGTTATAATCAACCCCACCATTAAACAAACTAGTAAGGAAACTTGCGTTGCTCAAGAAGGTTGTTTGAGTATTCCTGGTGTTTCCCTTGATGTTAAGCGTCCAGAGTCTGTGGAAATTTCCTATAAAGATGAGTATGGTCGTCCGCAAACCCTTAAAGCTAACGATTTATTAGCACGTTGTATTCTTCACGAGATGGATCACCTCAATGGTGTGGTATTTGTAGACCGTGTAGAAAATTCGCTTGCTCTGGGACAGGAACTATCTAAACATGGTTTCTCCCAGCAAGCAGTTAAACCAATTGTATAAGGGTGGATTAGTAAAAGTGTATTTAACCCCAAAGAGTGGATTTTTTCTGGCTATCTGTTGCATCACTGCGATCGCAGGTGTTGGTTCTGTTTTTGAAATTACTTCTGGTCAACCCGATTTAGGGATGCAAACCACTTCTATTATCCTGGGTTTGAGTATTCCCCTAACTGCATTATCTTTTTTTGCAGCAGTACGGGATGCTAAGGCTAATATGAAGTAGGCATCAGGTGTAATTGGATCGGTCACTGTCAAGTGTCTCCAATTACAAATGGCGTGAAAGGTAAAAGTTTAGCGTTTATCCTTTTGCCTTTCGCCTTTTTATGCAAGATGGCATTCCAAATCAAATCCCCATCCGTAGAGACGTTCCGGTGGAACGTCTCTCCATATTATTTATGAGAATACTCAATTATTGTTGAAAAATATGCAAATTTTTTTCTGTAAATCCTTATAACAAAGATGTATTACTCAATTGGGGTTGAGTAATAAAAACGTGATTTGACTGGAAATGCTGAATCTACAAGCTGTTTTAAGCTATTTAGGTACATTTTCCCAAGTCAAGCAAACGAAAAAATCGCTCTCGAATATGTAAAGACGCGATCGCATTGCATCTCGAACAAATCCTTACCAAACTACAAAATCCTTAACTCTGAACATCTATAGTCATAAACGCGCTTAGTAATGAAGGCAATAAAAAATACTTAGCATTAGTTTCAGCGCGGAGGAATTATACTGCTAAAGTCTTGCAGCAAATAAAATTAACTTGAGGTAAAAATGAGACACGAAAAACTTTCTGCTGGTTTGTTGCTAGCATACGAAGACTACCAACGCGAAGGTGAAGAAGCCTTAATACCCCACAAACGCTCTTTAGGTATCGTCTTGGCAAAAAGCAACGTCAAGCCAACCAAAAGCGTTGTATTTGTCTATTGCGACGAGCAAGCAGACCTCAGCCACTTGGAACAATACGGGATTCGATTTAACCAAAATACAGGCAGCGTCCGAACCGCATTTTTACCGATGGATGGGTTAGATGCACTCTCCGAAGAAGCTACTGTTGCCCGCATCAAACCATCGCGGAAGATGAAACTATCAATGGATGTGGCTCCAGGGAAAGTCAAATTACCAGAATTCAAAAACAAAACTGGATTGACTGGAAAAGGTGTAGTTATCGGGATTGTTGATAGCGGTATCGATGCCAAACACCCAGCTTTTGCCGGACGAATTTTAAGTATTTGGGATCAAACCATGTCTGGTCCCGGAGTCACAGAAGGTGACTATGGTGCAGAATTTAAAGGGGAACAATTAAGCATTTCCCAAGATGAAGACGGACATGGTACCCACGTATCTGGTATCGCTTCGGGTGCAGATGCAACATACGGTGGTGTCGCACCCGAAGCGGAATTAGTTGTGGTTAGAAGCGATTTACAGGATGCTCACATTGCCGATGGGATTCGTTATGTGTTCCGAATTGCTCGCGAGTTGGGTAAACCCGCAGTCGTTAACCTCAGCTTAGGTGGACATGCTGACGCACACGACGGTAGCGACTCCCTATCTAAAATTATCGATGCCGAAACAGGACCAGGAAGAATTGTTTGCTGTGCTGCGGGAAACGAAGGAAACGACAATATCCACGGACAAAGTGTAGTCGCAGCTAATTCAATGCATTCAATGCGGTTCCGTGTTCCCCTCTCCCAAGCTGGGATTGTTTGGCTGAATGGTTGGTATTCTAGCAGTGCGGAATTAGAAGTACAGTTGCGGAGTCCAAGCGGTTTTGTCACACCTTGGCAAAAAATTATTAGCGATGGCAACCCCTCCAAAAATTACACTTTATCCGATGCAAGGATTGAAATTGCCACCCCAGGAAAAGATGGTGCAAATGGTGACTATAATTTCTTTGTCCAAATTCGCGGAATTGGACCATCCCCTGTAACAGGTGGAATTTGGCAGCTACGTCTGCGGAACAACTCAACAAAGAAAACCTGCGTTGATGTTTGGACAATCGATAATACTGGATCGGTATTCTTTACTGGTATAAGCGTCCAAGATTCGATGAAAATTGGTTCTCCCGGTGCGTCTAAGAGTGCGGTAACAGTGGCAGCTTACACGACTATGACCAAATACACAGATATTGACGGTAAAGAGCGGGAAGTCGGGTTGAAGTTAGATGATATTTCCGACTTTAGCAGCGAAGGTCCACTGCGAAATGGCGAGCAAAAGCCTGATGTTGCCGCACCTGGAGCTATGATTACTTCAGCAATGTCATCGGCTGCTGGCTTCGATCGCTCGATGCTACTAAATTCTAAGTTTGTCGTCATGGCTGGTACAAGTATGGCTTGTCCGTTTGTGAGTGGTTTGGTGGCACTTTTGTTACAGCGTGACCCTAGTTTGACACCTGATAAAGTCAAGGAATTGTTGAAGAAAAATAGCACGATTCCCGGAAAGGAAGCTGGTACTTTCGATCCGAAATGGGGCTTTGGCTTGATTAATACCGAGAATCTTTAACTAATTTCGCCTAATTCCCCATGCAACTATTACGCTGGGGAGTAAGCGATTCAAAAACGAAACGCCCTTAAAATGTTTTACCACAGGTGAAAGAGTTTTGAGGGCAGTTGAGTTTTTGGTAATAGTATTGAATTCCAATAATTCACACTTTCTTTTTTCGCAAACGCGACTAAACACAGGATTGCCTGATTTATAATATTACGGTTTGCTCCACCTCAGCACTTTTGACTAAAAACAATAAATAAAAAAATACTAAACCTCGTCTACCTTGAGAACTGTAGTTTTCCACAAAGACCTTGAGATTGCTTCCTTACGTCGCAATGACGCATTTGAATCGTTAAAAAAACTCCGGGTTTCATCATGGACGAGGTTTATTATTTTTCTTCATTGATAACGGGAATTTTAACAACAAATGTTGCACCTTGATTTTCACCAGGACTGCTAACGGTAACTGTTCCCCCGTGAAGCTCGACGAGTTGACGCACGATCGCTAATCCTAAGCCTAAACCACCATATTTGCGCGTAATTGAGCCGTCGGCTTGGCGAAAAGAATCAAAAACGTGAGGAATAAAGTCTTTAATGATACCAACTCCTGTATCTCTGACTGTGATTTGTACGTATTGGGTGGTTTGTTTCCCTATTTGTTCGAGGATAATTTCGACTTTTCCGTTACTTGGGGTAAATTTGATGGCATTTGAAAGTAAATTCCAAACGATTTGTTGCAAGCGATTCGAGTCACCAAGAACAATGAATTTGTCGTTAGTGGCTGGATTTTGGTCATTTGGCGTGGCAGAATTATTTGATTGCCATGGCTCATCTGAGATGGAAAATTTAAAATCGATGGATTTCGCTTCCGCAGCCAAACCCATTGTGGCGATCGCAGCTTCGATAACGGGTATGAGATTGGTTTGTTGCTGATGAAGAGTTAATTTGCCGCTAATAATCCGGGAAATGTCGAGTAAATCTTCAATTAGTTGGGTTTGGAGTTTGGCGTTGCGCTCGATGGTTTCGATTGCTTTTTGTAAGGTTGCGGCATCTACAGAACGACTACTGATTATTTTTGACCAGCCGAGAATCGCGTTGAGGGGCGATCGCAATTCGTGGGAAAGTATTGCTAAAAATTCGTCTTTGATGCGATTGAGTTCTTCGAGTTCTTCTTTTTGCTCGCGCAGTTTGATTTCGGCTTGTTTGATGGTGGTAATATCGCGAATAACCGCAAGTAATGTATCGACTTCGCCGTTGCTATTGAGTTCGGGAACCATCTTGACATCCAAATAGTGAGTTCCATCGACACAAGCAAGCTCAAATTCAAATAATCGTCGTTGTTTTTGGGCAAATGATAGTTTCATTTCCTCTAGCCAAGGCAAATAAACTGATTTGGGATAACCTTGTTCGGCAGGAGTTTTATTCAGAAAAAATTCGGGCGCAAATCCTGTTATTTGGGTAACTGCTGGGTTGACATAGAGGGTACGAAAATTTTTGTCATATCGCAAAATAATGTCGGGGATATTTTCCACCAGGGCATAAAACTCGCGATCGCGTCGCTGGAGTTCATTCTCGGCATGTTGACGGGCACGACGTTCTTCATCTTCGCGCAGGGCACGCTTTATTGATGGTAATAGTCGTTCTAAGCGTTGTTTGAGAACGTAGTCAGTAGCGCCGCTTTTAAGCGTTTCAATTGCGACTTCTTCACCCATTGTTGCCGTGACAAAAATAAACGGTGTGTGGGGGCAAATTCGTTGCGCTATTTCTAAAGCGGCGATACCATCAAAGCCAGGTAAGGAATAGTCGGAAAGAATCAAATCGAAACAGTTTTCTAAAAGAGCATTTTCAAACTCTCCACCTGTTTTTGTTTGAATTATTTCACAAGTAATGCCTCCCTCAGTAATGAGAGCTTGGATTAATTCGGCATCAAACAAGCTATCTTCGAGTAAGAGAAACATTAGTTGTGACATAAGACTTTATTCCTGTCCTTTGATTCCTTGGTTGTTACGTGCTTGTGTGACCGAACCTGGAGGTGGTTCGTTGATAATTGCCCAAAATAAACCCAAACCGCGAATTACATCGACGAATTCATGAAAGTCAATTGGTTTGACTACATAAGCATTCGTACCAAGTTCGTAACAACGAGCTAAGTCTTGTTCCTCTCGCGATGAGGTGAGAACAACAACTGGAACTGTTCGCAGTGTAGAATCTAATTTCAGTTGAGATAGTACTTCGATACCATCAATTTTGGGTAATTTTAAATCTAGCAGGACGACAACGGGATTACCTTCACGTCGCAGCCGATACATGCCACGTCGATACAGATAATCTAAAGCCTCTTCGCCATCTCGAACCACCACAACTTCATTGCCAAGATGGTTCTCCGCTAAAGAAGTCAGGATTAATTCCACATCATTAACGCTGTCTTCGACTAGGAGAATACGTTTAAGTTCCATTGAGCGTTCTTTATTCTCCACTCCCTGTTTCTATCTCCATAGGTAAAGCAAAATAAAATGTTGCCCCTCGATTGAGTTCGGCTTCAGCCCAAACTCTTCCACCATGACGGTGGATGATACGCTGAACATTTGCCAAACCTACCCCCGTGCCTTCAAACTGGGAGTCACTATGTAAGCGTTGAAATACGCCAAATAGTTTATGAACATACCGCATATCAAATCCAACTCCATTATCTCTGACGTAGAATAATATTTCTTGGGTGCTAATTGGGAATTGGAGATGGGGCATTAAGGATTTGGGAATTGTGCTTTTTTCTGCTTCTTCCTTTTCTCCATTGCCCGATTCTTCATTAAGCCGTTTCCCATCTATTGTCCATTGTTCATTGTCTATCACTCCAATACTTATCTCTGCCACTGGACAAGATTTTGTATATTTAATTGCGTTGTCTAGCAGGTTTAGCCAGACTAAACGTAGCATTGCGGGGTCACCTAAAACTGTAGGTAATGGTTGAATGTACCAGTTAATTTGACGATTTTTGCAATCGACTGCTAAGTTTTGTTTTGTTTCTTCAACAAGTCGGTTCATGTCTAATTTGGTAAAACGCAATTCGGCACGTCCCATGCGCGAGAATGCGAGTAAATCGTCGATTAAATTGCCTGCTTGTTTGCTCGATTCAACAATAGTATTCAGGTAGCGCTGGCTGGTTGAGTCGATTTCGGCTGTACTCAAGCGTTTTTGCAGTAAGTCGATGAATCCAGCGATATGACGTAAAGGTGCGCGTAAATCGTGGGATACAGAATAGGAAAATGATTCTAACTCTTTATTTGCCCCTTCGAGTTGGGCTGTGCGTTGTTTAATTCGTTCTTCGAGGGTGGTATTAAATTTGCGAATTTCGGCTTCTGCGTGTTTTCTGTCGGTAATATCGTGGGCAACTGCATAAAGTAAACCTTCTTCAACAACGGGATAAGTATTCCACAGCAACCATTTGTAATTACCGTCTTTACACAGGTAACGGTTTTCAAAGTTAGCGGTAGCAATGCCATTTGTGAGCTTTGCGGCTTCCGAGAGGGTTCGCTCGCGGTCATCGACATGGATAAAATCTAAATATGGTCGCGATCGCATTTCTTCTGGGGTATAACCCAAAATTCGTTCGCAGCTGGAATTAATCCGCTTAATATAACCGTCAAAGCCAACAATAGTCAGAATATCTAAAGAAGTATTAAAGAACCTGTCGCGTTCGGCTTCAGCGCGTTTTCTGGCAGTAATATCTAAAATAAATGCAACTGCTGATTCGTTTGGTTCTTGAATTGTGGCGTAACCTATTAATACGGAAACACGAGAACCGTTTTTACAAATATATTCTTTTTCGTAGGGAGTACAAGCTCCTTTTTCCTTAGCTTCAGCGATACCCACATCATCCAAGTGTAGATATTCGGCTGGTGTCATTTCAATCCAACGAATATTTCCAGCTTCTAAATCTTCACGGGTATAACCAACTAAATTCAAAAATGCATCGTTAGCTTTGTAAACCCCCCCGGCAAAATTTGACCAGATCAAACCAATGACATTCGATTCGGCAAATATTCGCAACTGAGCTTCTGTTTGTAGTAAGGCAATTTCGGCTTGTTTGCGAGCATGAATGTCAATTGTGGCACCAACGATGCGAATTGCTTTACCTCCGGCATCGGTAATCACTCGACCTCGTGCGATCGCCCAACACCATTGTGGTGTATCTTGTCCAAAATTTACCCGATGTTCGACTTCTAACAACCCACCTGTGGAAATTACTTCCTCAAAAGCACGCTGTACTTTAACGCGATCTTCTGGATGGATCATCTGGAGTGATTCTGAAAACACCATTGTCGGTGGTGATTCAAAATCTATTTCGGCATTAATAAACTTAATTTGATTGTTACTTAAATTTAGCTCCCAAAGATAAGTATTGGTTGCTTCCAATGCTGTGCGGAGAATAGTTTGAGTTTCCCGTAATGTTATCTCTACAAAGGTTTCATGATTAGTATTAGCTGCCATACTAGTTACTCGCAGCAATTCTTCTTCGCTAGATTTTGAGTTGGATTTTTTGGTTTTAACAACTAGACTTAACGAAACTATCGCCAGAATAAATGATGTGACTGTGTTGAGTTTCGCGATCGTAAAATCAGAAAACACCGTTTGCAATTCCGGAATATCAGATACTGAGTCTAACAAAATTAAAAAACAGATTGCGATCGCTTCAGCAATATTTCCTGGAAAAATCGCAGTCGCGACTCTTTCTTGGACTATCGCCATATTACTAGCAAATTTAGAAACTATTTTCATTAATTTAAATCAATTTATCATAACCATAGATTTATCAAATAAGTTATACCAACATGAGTATTTAAATGATGTTTTTAATGCTAGCTTTATTATTCTATAAACTCCTAAACTATCTACTATCTACCTTAAGACTGTTTAGCCTGTTTCGTGATGTACCCACAGATAGATGCGTAAAATTACTTAATTTTTATGTTGCTAAAAAGTAATTCACAATCAATTCGTGAGAATATCCGATGGTTGGTAAGCTCGCAATTAATTAAAGAAGAATACGGTTAAGTTAAGTATTTTTCGTCATCATATTGGGTATTTAGAGACGTTGCAGTGCCACGTCTCTACTGGGTTCAAATCTGAATCGATTTGTCTTATTTGTCTTATGTGAAGCGTGTTGAATTAAAAAATGCTAAATTTTTGCTCTATTGGGGGAATTGAATTTATTTATACTCGTGCCGAGAACAAAGGAATAGAATTTAAATTTTAGATGGGATAGCGGAGCGGCATTTTTGATGCATCGCATCAATTACCTGTTGTTCTTGGGGAGTGATTTCCCCATTTAGTTCGGCAATCCGACGACATTGTGCCAATAGGGGAATAGCATAATCGCGATCGAGTTGGTTGAGCAATTCGGCTATTGCTTGGGGAGAATTGATGTTGTTGCTAACATCATCCAAAGACAGCGAATCGATTTCTAAAGCTTGTAATTCCGGTAAAATTTCCTGCCAATTTTTATCAGGATTACCGCTAATCACCATGTAAACAAGGATTTTATCCATGATTGCTTTTTGAGCGATCGCATTTTTGAGATAATCCTCGCTTTCCTGTTTCAACGTCGATAAAGTCGCATCGGAACTCAACGTAGTCGATTCATCCAACTTCGCTTCATAAAACCGACAAGCAGCATAACCTAATGAATAAATCATTGTCGCATTAGAACTAGCACCAATTACCGCACCAGCAAATGGGACATTTCGCAACAAACCCAAACCCGCAGCTTTGAGTAATCTACCACCACCCAAAGCCAAACCAAAAATAGCTAAAACTTCACCTTTACGGGCAGGTTCCTTTAAATCTAAACCGTAAACAGCAGCAATCTGGTATACCATTTCCGATTGTAATTCAGTCGTTGCCGCTAAATCAATCGCCAACAAAGCCGCAGCAAAACCAGGGATGACACTAGTAGCTAAACCAATTCCACCAGCTTTGGTAGCTTTTTCGACCATAATTCGGTGGGCAATTTGTTGTGGAGATTCATTTGGATAAGTTTGCTGAAGCTTTTTGACTTGTGTTTCAGCTTTTTCTAAATCAACAGTACTTGCAGCACCAACCAACCAATTAAGATTTAAAACTCCAGCTAATTTACGAATCAACCAATTATTACCCAAATGGGTTGTCACCTGTCCAGCAACATGGGTTGACTGCTCAAATAATTTGCGTGTTTGTTGGACTGCGACTTCTCCAACCCGACCAAATTTCTTGGTTAAAGATATCAATAATGACTCTTGGTTTTTTGCAGAGGAGTTAATCGAATCGGGACGGGATTTTTCTACCATGACTTGAGATATTGTACATAAATGTCGCTAATTATTCTTTTAACGAAAATCCTTGGTAAACTGCATCTTTCTTCAAGCTTAAATAGACAACCAAAAGGGGTGGATTTAAGGTTAAATATTCTGTGCTATAAGCTACAAATTATATGTGCTTACCCTACTTTCTACTAGTTTCACTCAATAAAGTTAGTTGATTTTAAAATATTGTAGAGATTTATTTCTGCTTCCAACAAACAAGCATGTCCGCTATTTGGTAAATTTACAATATTAGAATTAGGAAAAAGATTATTTAGCCTTTGTGCTTCTTCTTGTGAAGGTAAAAGTCGGTCTTCCAAACTCGCTAATATTAATGTTGGTTGTGTAAGTTGAGACAGCTTTGCTTCATCGATTTCAAATTGTCTTAATAAAGAGATTCGCCAAATAATGGTTTCCCTGGGAACAGAACCAACAGTTTCTAAAAGTTCCTGCCGATCGCTTTGTGTAATTCGCGTCAATGCAGCCAAGAATGGCAATAGTCCCACCGAACTGACATGATACACCCATTCTGGCACTAAATTCATTAATGGCGATGCCCAAACATACCAAGAACGTAATTTAAAGCTAGACGCAGGATTAATCAAAATAATGCGTTTAAATAGGTGTGGTGCTGCGATCGCGACTTTCTGAGCTAAACAACCGCCAAAAGACTCCCCACATAGGTAAACTGGACGTTGTAAATTTCTTTTTAACTCAGCGTGAACTAAATCGATCACATTGTTACTTAAATCTTCCCAACTAGTTAAATCATTCCGTGGTATAGCCAAACAGCGCACATCAAAACCAACTTCCAATCCTGAAGTTTGCGATCGCAACAGTTGACCTGTACCATCCATCCCAGGTAAATATACAAACAAGGGATACTCTGGCTTCAGTTTTTTCGGACTCAAAAAGCAAGGCTTTAATTCAACTTTTGGGACATTCATTAGTAAAAGGGTCATTTTTAATCAATTATTTATGATTCACCAAAGACTATCACCGCTATAGGCTACAGCTAAGTAGGTATGTAGAATTATTTTTATAAGTTGACCAAAATAGCAAGTATTATCGGGTAGGCATCTTCGCCCACCTTATCTTAATATTTAATGACATCTAGAATGATATCTATTTACTTAGAAACGATTGATAAAGCCAATATTAAGCTCAATAGTTCCGGTAGAAACTCAGTTTCTCAGCAAACAAGTAGAATTGCGCTAGATGCCAAAGTCAAAGAAACACGGTTTTTTTGGTCTGAAGCTTTAATCTTAAGCTTTACTCCATAAATAACCTCGTAGCAGCCATTAAATAACATAATAAGAAGAATCTGCCCTATGTTTTGTATCTGGGGTAGGAAATCGAAGATGAAGATAAACACTAATAAAAACAAAAAGTCGGCATTTTCAATCCAATCATATTGCTTTGCCACAAATGCAGTGCAACGAGTCAAATTGAAAAAATAACGCGACAGATGGGTTTGTAGGGGTACAGCGCAATGCACTTTACCCCTACAGATTGTCTATAACAGTCCTAAATCAGTCGTGAAAATTTTGGACTCCGTGAGACGCGATACATCGCGTCTCAACATTTTTCATTTTTTTACAAATCATTTAGGATTGCCATATGTGTGGCAATGATTTCTTGAATTGGTTTAACTACCAAACTCAAGTAAACCCTTGCCAGGTATGAATTATCAATATAAATTTTCACGAATAATTACTACTTTTCTTGGATAAATTTTTACATTTATTCACTGCCAATTAGATAGTCTTGAGGTAGAAACATGTGATGAATTAAAAATTTCCAATATCGAATAGCGATAAAAATGACCTTTTACTCGCAAAAATCGCATAATTTTCCTTAATTAAGCTTTTTACTGCTAATCTCTCGAACGAGAAAATTGTATTTATAGCCACAATAAATAAAAAAATAGATTTTATATAAGCTAACTTGATGCTTGATATTACAATTTTTGTCAAAGTTAACCAAAATTTTACTTATTACAAAACAAGCTCATACAAAATAAATTTGCTAATATTAAAATGTTACTTGAAAAATCTGATAAACATTATATGATTACAAGGTTTTAAGTAAAAACTAAAGCCAAAAAACTAAAAATAAAAAAAGTTATAAATCAAGTTGTTTTTTATTCTGCATGGATAAAGTGGATATAAAAGGAAAAAAATTTGCGCTGACAACACCGCTGTATTATGTAAACGATTTGCCGCATATCGGCAGTGCTTACACCACAATAGCAGCAGATACTGTAGCCAGATTTCAAAGATTACTAGGTAATTCAGTCCTGCTGGTGACTGGAACCGACGAACATGGTCAAAAAATTCAACGGAGCGCAGAAGCTAAAGGCTTGAATCCGCAAGAGTTCTGCGATGAAATGGTTCCAAATTTTATCTCCCTGTGGGAATTGCTCAATATCCAATACGATCGCTTCAGTCGGACATCAGCACCGAATAATAGTGCGATCGTCAAAGAGTTTTTCCAACGTGTTTGGGAAAAAGACGATATTTATTTAGGACAGCAAAAAGGCTGGTATTGCGTTTCTTGCGAAGAATTTAAAGACGAACGCGAATTATTAGCAGGAAACCACTGTCCCATCCACACAAACAAGCCAGTCGAATGGCGAGATGAAGAGAACTACTTCTTTCGCTTATCTAAATACCAAGATAGATTGCTAAAACTCTATCACGAACAACCCGATTTTATTCAACCAGAAAGTCGTCGTAACGAAGTCTTAAATTTTGTCAACCAAGGTTTACAAGACTTTTCGATTTCACGGGTAAATTTAGATTGGGGTTTCCCAGTTCCCGAAAATCCCAAACATACACTTTATGTGTGGTTTGATGCGCTTTTAGGCTACATATCAGCATTACTTGAACCCGACGACAAACCAACATTAGCAGCCGCATTAAATGATTGGTTCCCATTTAATCTACATCTAATTGGGAAAGATATTTTGCGGTTTCATGCAGTGTATTTACCTGCCATGTTAATGTCAGCCGAACTGTCATTACCAAATAAAGTCTTTGCACATGGTTTTTTGACCAAAGATGGGCGAAAAATGGGGAAAACAACAGGTAATACCATAGATCCCATAGCCTTGGTTAATACCTACGGTACAGATGCAGTTCGTTATTACTTTCTTAAGGAAATCGAATTTGGCAAAGATGGCGACTTTAATGAAGTTAGATTCATCGATGTGTTAAATGCAGATTTAGCGAACGATTTAGGAAATTTGCTTAATCGCATTTTAGGCATGGTGAAGAAATATTGCGATGGCAATATTCCATCTGTTACAAACGAAAATATCCCTGCTGAAAATCCCTTAAAAGCTATTGGTTTACATCTGGGAGAACAGGTTAAAAATGCTTACGAAGCGCTGGCTTTTAACCAAGCTTGCACCTTAGTTCTTTCACTCGTACAAGCTAGCAATAAGTTCATCGATGACCAAGCACCTTGGTCATTGTATAAACAAGGACAACAAGCAGCAGTGGAGAAAGTACTGTATGCTGTTCTGGAGTCAGTTAGGCTAGCTACTTATCTTTTATCTCCGGTAATTCCTAGTATCAGTACCGCCGCTTATCAGCAGCTCGGTTTTGAGATTGATTTTAACAACCAAATCAATGCAGCAATTCCCTCCGGGATAGCTTCGTTTAACGCAGCACCTTATCAAACCCATTCACAATGGGGATTGTTAAATTGCGAACAAAAGCTGGGTATAGCCCAACCAATTTTTAGACGCATTGAACCAGATAAAAACGATTAATGTTTAATTTCTGTTTCTGACAATTTATCAGGGCTAGGTTAAATAGCCCTGAAACCTTATCATAAGTCTCGCTCAAATAAGTGTAAACTTCAAAATTTAGTATCCTTTATTACTTTGATAAAAAAGAGGTATGACAACAATGTTGAATAATTTAGAAACCGATTCGATATTCACGCCGGAACAGGTTTTAGAAAATCGAGGTAGAGTAGCCATATTTATCGATGGCTCAAATTTATTTTATGCGGCTTTGCAACTGGGTATAGAAATCGATTACACCAAGTTACTTTGTCGGTTAACTGGAGGTTCACGGCTTTTGCGTGCCTTTTTTTACACAGGAGTAGATCGAACCAACGAGAAACAGCAAGGATTTTTGCTGTGGATGCGACGTAATGGTTATCGCGTCATCGCCAAAGACTTGGTGCAGTTACCCGATGGCTCCAAAAAAGCCAACCTGGATGTGGAAATTGCTGTCGATATGATGGCATTAGTTGATTCATACGATACCGCAGTTCTCGTCAGTGGGGATGGAGATTTGGCTTATGCGGTCAACTCCGTCAGCTACCGAGGAGTGCGGGTAGAAGTCGTGAGTTTGCGATCGATGACCAGTGACAGCTTGATTAACGTGAGCGATCGCTACATCGATTTAGAAGCCATCAAAGAAGACATCCAAAAAACACCACGTCAAAGCTATCCCTATCGTCCTTTATCTGGAATGGGCTTTCTGGAACAACCTGACATCGAAGGACATCTGGAAGTTCCAGAAGCATGATTCAAGCAGCAGCAATCGGAGAAGGGGATGAGTAGAAAGACAGGACAAGGGGAAAGGGGAAAGGGGAAAGGGGAAAGAGGAAAAGCAACAGGAAATAATATATTTTCTTTCTGCCTCCTTTATTTCCTCCCTTATTCCCCCTTTCGTCTGTTTCTGACAATTCTGTTAACAATTGGATTATTCGCTTGCAGCAATCCGACTAATAAACCCAAACCCACAGATAAACCAACCGAATCAGCATCCGAAAGCAAATTAACGGTATTTGGAGGTTCTTTCGATGCAATCGACGAATCGGGGAAGTTGTTGTGGAGAGTAGATGTAAAAAAGGGAAGATACATCAAAGAAAAAGAAATTGGGGAAGCCGAAAATCCCTATGGAGAACTTTTTCAGGATGGAAAAGTAGTTTACAAAGTTACCGCAGACAAAGCAGATATTGAACAAAATAACAAGCAATTAATTCTGATTCTGCGAGGACAGATAGTGGCAACAGACCCAATCAACGGGGTTGTATTGCGGGGAAATGAGTTAGAATGGCGACCTAAAGAAGATTTATTAATCGTTCGCAAGCAGTTGACTGGTAAACACAAACAACTTGACGCAGTTGCCCAGGAAGCAAGGGTAAAAACCCGCGAACAACGAGTAGACTTTATTGGTGGGGTAATTGCCAACTCCCTCGAACCACCCTTTCAAGTACGAACCGAACACTTGACTTGGCAGGTAAAACAAGAGAAATTAATTGGCGATCGCCCTTTACAATTTTTTCGCTATAAGAATAATCAAATTACCGACCGTGGTAAAGGTGACACTGCGGACATTGACTTAAAAACCAAAGTTGTCAGCATTACCAAAAATGCCCAAATCGAACTTGCAGAGCCACGAGTGCAAATCGTCAGCAATTCGATGGCATGGAATCTCAAAACAGAAATTGTCACAACAAAAGCCCCAGTGCGCGTCTTACATGTGACTGAGAATATGTTAGTAACAGCCAACCAAGGCGAATTAAGAATACCTCAAAACACAGTATTTTTACAGGGAAAAGTTAGTGGTATTGGGCAGCGTGGTCAATCAATTCGGTCAGATAAATTAACTTGGTATTTAAACAATCAACAAGTTGAAGCTCAAGGAAATGTGGTTTATCAACAACCCAATCCATCGCTCACATTCACTGGTGAAAGCGCAACAGGCAACATTCAGCAAGAAAAGATTGTGGTTAGAAGTGGTAGTAATGGGCAGAGAGTAATCACAAATATTGTGCCATCGGAACCAGAAAGATAGTGATTAATGCTCTCATCGCATCCAATCACTGATAAATTCTAGTTGTCCATGCATTTCTTCTGCTGACTTGGTATTAATTAGATGTAGAACTCCACGCATTAACTCGCCGATTCCATATCGCTGCTGCGGAGCTAAAATGATTCCCGCATGAAACGAACCCCGTTCAAGCACAATAGTATGCAAATGATAGAAATCTCTCGTGTTGAAACTGAAAACGACCCGACTGTTTTCTGTTGCCCAATCAAGCTGCTCTTCATCTGACTTGTGGAGCATTCCCACATCTGCAACCGTCAGTACATCAACATTGCGCGTCAATAAAGCCTGTACAAAGTCGGTATCCATTGAGTCTTCATCAATATACAGTAGAATCTTACTCATCCGCAAACCTGTTAACAGACTTGCGGTGTAGTGCTGCCAGTCGAAAATACTCAGTTTCTTCTTCAGCCAAATCGGTTTCAATTTCATCCCGGTTGGCATGGTAATAAGCCAACCCAGCATAAACTTGGGCTAGGTTCAGATGACTCAGACGACGTGCGATTTCTTCCGCACTTGCACCTTGCTTGTAGAGAACAACTATGCGACGAACCGAGGTTCCCGTTCCTGTAAGAACCGGACGACCACCACCGATTTTCGAGGTTCGAGTGACTAATGTGCCAATGTCAGTGCTGGTAGACATAATTTATGAAATATTAAGGGGCAGCTTGTCGCTTCTAGTCTAACATTTGGAGTAGTTGAGACTCGGAAGTAACCAAAAATCTGTAATCCCCAATCCCCAATCCCCAATTCCCTAACCCTTAAATACAACCTCATTACGATCGCTTGCACCCAAAAGAGGTAAATTTTTAGTTCCCGAATGAGGTGCGATCGCGGTGGGGACAATTTGTGGTAACTGTAGTTGTTTGACTAGATTTTGCAAAAGTTTATCTTGCTCTTGACGGAATGAAGGAACAAAGGGACCTCGATTAATAATTGCAAACCAAACTAAACCGCGATCGCGTGTCGGTACAACCCCTGCCAAAGCGCTGACATCGCGTAAAGTCCCCGTTTTCATCACAGTTGCATTCGGCAGGTGACGGGAATGCATTGTCCCCCGATGATCCACTCCTGAAGTTGGGAATAAATCTGCTAAAGTCACCCCATTTACAACAGCTTCCCGTTGCAACACCATCAACATCGAACAGACAGCACGGGGAGAAATGCGATTTTCCACACCTAAACCAGAACCATTAATCAACTGAATTTCTGATTCGGGTACTCGCGCTAACTTCGCAGCAGTTGATTGGACAACAGTGTGACCTCCGACAGCAATAGCCAGCATTTCTGCCATGTCGTTATTACTGAATACATTCATCTCGTTGATCAGTTGTTTTAGCGGCAGCGAGCGATGTCTAATCAGCAGAGTTGGCGAAGGAACTGGTTCTGTTGCCAAAACCACCCTACCCGCTATTTTCAGCTGCGGTTTGGGCGTACCCTTCGGCATAGTAGAATAATGGATATTAATATCCCTCGACCAAGCCGCAGAATTAAGCGTTTGTTTAAAAAATTCACCTGCAAGGGCTGGATTGCGTTGGAAATTCATGGCAAAGTCACCAACAACAACTAAATTGCCCTTAACTTCCTTAATTCCCATCTTGTCCAAGCTATTGGCAATTGCGATCGCCTCTTGCACCACAAATAATGGATCGCCAGTAGCAGTAATTACCAAATCACCCTGCAATACGCCATTTTGAATTGGTCCCGTAGCGCTCACCAAAGTCTCAAATTGGTGTTCTCCACCCAACATCTTTAAAGACACCAGCGAAGTCGCAATTTTCGTTAGCGAAGCGGCAGGTATCGGTGTTGTACCTTCATGATTCGCCATGAGAATTGGACCAGACTGCATCCAAATTCCCTGACTTTGGATTGTATTTCCCGCTACTAATTTTCCAGTTACCAAATCCTTGAAATATTGTTCAACCGTTTTTACTCCTGCTGGATTTGGATCGGCTGCAACAACTAAACCAGGACTCGTTTGCCAAGCTAATGTCTCCAAAGCATCCAAAGGTTTAACTTGTACCCCAGCCATTTCCAGCCAAAGCGAAAACAAGCCAGAGCCAAACAATTCCAGCATTCTTTATTCCTCGATAGGTATGTCGTTTTGAATGTCCTGTGGTACTATACAATCTTTTACAAATTAGCAGACTGAGTAAATATAGTAACTGGCATTTTTTCACTACGGAAGTGGCTAATAACACAATATGACGTTTCCTTACCAAATATTTATTTAAACATTTACCCAAATATTTAAATAAATATTTAAAATTCCAGAGATAAATCGTTCAAGCGATCGGGAAAAAATTCAGTAGTTAGAAGCCAGAATAAAGCTTAAGTATTCTGTAGGTAGAAGTGTAAAGAGAATATCCCGCTCTTTTGCGAGACAGTCTACAATTAAGCGTGGTGTAAAACCTGCAAAAGTGACCACGGGGATTATCCCCGGTGGCGCATTTCGCGCGAATCTTCCCACAGGGATACTCCCCGTGACAAAGTTCGCACACTTAATTGAATCTGCCAAATATATTCTTCTTTACCTATCGCTGGCAATATGCCTTTACGCCACAACATGTTAAAGAGAGATTCCATTTAATGCACGTGAGGGGTGTTTTGTCTACTCTCTTCCAAAATTATTCACCGTTATCTGGAAAATTTATGGTATTTTTTGCAAAAATCTTTCCAAACACCGACGGACTAAGCATTTAGTTGCATTGTCAATAATTGTTAACGTCAGTGACGAATCACAAGGGATTTATAAGGCTACTTCTTTAAGTAAAGCCATCTGGTAAAATTTGTAAGGTTTCTAAAAGCTTTGAGCAATGGGATCGACTTGCGTGAGGATCGCAATTGACGCAATGGGAGGGGACCTAGCACCCAAGGAAATCGTGACTGGCGCTCTGCGGGCACGGGAAGAACTGGGTGTCGAGATACTATTGGTGGGCGACCCCCAACAGATTGAATCTGTACTACCGCCAAAAACCAATATGGCGCAACTGGAGATTGTTCCTTCCGAGGGGGCAGTCGAAATGGAGGAAGAACCGTTAACTGCGGTGCGGCGCAAGCCAAAATCCTCCATCAATGTGGCAATGGATTTGGTCAAGCAAAAAAGGGCAGACGCGGTATTTTCTGCGGGACATTCCGGTGCAGCAATGGCATCAGCTTTACTGCGTTTAGGAAGACTACCGGGTATTGACCGTCCAGCAATTGGTGCGGTGTTTCCCACAATGATTGCTAGCAAACAAGTATTAATACTTGATGTTGGCGCGAATGTGGATTGCCGTCCCAAGTTTCTAGAGCAATTTGCCGTAATGGGTTCGGTCTACAGTCAGTACGTGCTGGGTGTTGACGAACCCAAAGTTGGTTTGCTGAATATCGGTGAAGAAGACTCCAAAGGTAACGACGCAGCAGTGCGTACCAACCAGATGCTACGGGATAATAATCGGGTCATTTTTGCTGGCAACGCTGAAGGGCGTGATGTCCTCTCTGGTGATTTTGATGTCATTGTCTGCGATGGCTTTGTAGGTAACGTTTTGCTCAAATTTGCCGAAGCTGTTGGAGAAATAATCTTGCAAATTATCCGTGAAGAGTTACCTCAAGGTTTGCACGGTCAACTTGGTTGTGCAATCTTGAAACCTAACCTCAAACGGCTAAAGCAGCGAATGGATCACGCCGAACACGGCGGAGCTTTACTATTAGGTGTAGACGGAATTTGTATAATTGGTCACGGCAGTTCCCAAGCACCTTCGGTCTTTAATGCGATTCGGATGGCAAAAGAAGCTGTGGATAACCAGGTTTTACAAAGAATCCAGTCTCAAGATCAAAGCCTACAACACGAAAGCAGTTAGTCCTTTGTCCTAGCCTGCGGCAAGCCAAAGCCGTGCGTCTAAGTCAAAAGTTCTTTTTCCTTTTTTCTTTGTCAAAAGTCATTTGTCAAAAATCAAAAGTCATTTGTCTTATGCCTGCGGCAATCCGATTTCTATCTACATAGTTTTGTTTTTGAAGAATCGTGAATGAGCAATGACTAATGACTGATGACTAATGACCAAGACTAATGACTAATGACCTAAGACTAATGACAATGACCAAAGACCAATGACTAATGACCTAAGACTAAATGACTAATAGCGTGGGAGAGTAGGAGTGCAAAATACAGGAATAGCAATTACTGGGAGTGGTTCGGCAGTGCCTGCTGCTTCCTTAGAAAACCAGGCAATGGCAGCACTGGTTGATACTTCCGATGAGTGGATAACAACGCGAACGGGCATAAAAAACCGCCAAATTGCATCAGAAAGTGAGTCTTTAAGCAGTCTCGCAGCCGAAGCTAGTTTACAAGCGATCGCAATGGCTGGGATTTCTGCAAGCGATATTGATTTAATTTTATTAGCGACTTCCACCCCAGATGATTTGTATGGGAGTGCTTGTAAAGTTCAAGCGGCATTGGGGGCAAATCGTGCCGTCGCTTTTGACTTAACTGCTGCTTGTTCGGGTTTTGTTTTCGCAATAGTCACAGCATCCCAATACATCCGTACTGGAGTTTATCGGAATGTACTGGTGATTGGTGCTGATATTCACTCCCGTTGGGTTGATTGGAGCGATCGCACAACTTGTGTATTATTTGGAGATGGTGCTGGGGCTGTGGTCATGCAGGCTGCTGCGACTGATAAATTACTGGGATTTGAACTCAGAAGCGACGGTACACAAAATCACTATCTCAACCTTGCCTATGCATCCGATATCCAGGAACTAACCCCAGGTGTCACCGTTAGCACAGGCAGATATAAATCAGTAACCATGAACGGCAAAGAAGTTTATCGGTTTGCAGTTCAAAAAGTACCTGAAGTAATTGATAAAGCTTTATTTCATGCCCACCTTAGTGTCGATGACATTGATTGGTTACTTTTACACCAAGCTAACCAACGTATCCTCGATGCTGTTGCCCAGCGCTTAAATGTACCCACTAATAAAGTTATTAGCAATCTTGCCAATTATGGCAATACTTCCGCAGCTTCTATTCCTATTGCCCTCGACGAAGCTGTACGTGTAGGCAAAATTAAACCCAACGATACCATTGCGGTTTCCGGATTTGGTGCAGGTTTAAGCTGGGGTGCAGCAATTTTTAAATGGGGGAAATAAGAAAGTTAGGAGTTAAGAATTAAGAGTTAGTAATTAAAAATATCAAGTTCATTACTCAACGAAATACTTTGAGGAAAACTTTAACCTTCAAAACTAAAATCTCGAAATATGACTCTTAACTCCTAACTCCTGACTCATCACTTTTAATTCATCACTCCTAACTACTAATTTTTTGAAAGATGGCTAAAACGGCATGGGTGTTTCCCGGACAGGGTTCTCAGAGCTTGGGAATGGGAATGGATTTACTCGATTTACCTTTATCTAAAGAAAAATTTGCCCAAGCAGAAGAAATCTTGGGTTGGTCGGTTGTTGATATCTGTCAAAACGACGAAGAAAAACTATCGCGATCGCTATATACGCAACCGTGTCTATACGTAGTCGAAAGTATCCTTGCTGACTTACTGCACAAACAGCAAAAACCTGATTTGCTCGCTGGTCATAGTTTAGGGGAATATATCGCTCTGTATGTAGCGGGTGTATTTGAATGGTCAGCAGGTTTGCGCCTAGTTAAACGTCGTGCTGAACTGATGGACAGTGCCGCAGGTGGGATGATGGCAGCTTTGATTGGTTTCGATCGCGAACAACTCGATCGCGCATTAGCAGAAAATGCTGATGTGGTTTTGGCAAATGATAATAGTTCGGCGCAGGTTGTCATATCGGGCACACCTGAAGCTGTAAAAGAAGTGATGTCCAAAGTCAAAACAAAGCGAGCGATTCACTTGAATGTCTCTGGTGCTTTCCATTCACCATTGATGGCAGCAGCAGCAACGGAATATCAGGAAGTATTGGCATCAGTAGAATTTCAGGCTGCTCAAGTGCCAGTTTTATCAAATGTAGACCCAACGCCATCAACAAATGCAGGTGAATTAAAACAGCGTTTGATGCAGCAAATGACAGGAAGTGTACGTTGGAGAGAGATTTCGGAAGCTTTACCAGCGAATGGGATAGAGCGAGTTGTTGAGATTGGTCCCGGTAATGTGCTGACAGGTTTGATTAAACGGACTTGCAGCAATTTAGCATTAGAAAATATTCGCAGTGCTGCCGAATTACCAAATTGACCAAAAATGTCAAGATAATCGAAATCGTCGCACAAAAAAGCGATCGGGAATTGCTTTTTCCTTCCCTGGTAAAATTCGATGGCGAATTTGCGATTCTGTCACCCAGATTTCCCGTCCAGCTATGGTTAAATTCACGGGAGATACGAGATTCTCTGCTAAAACTTGGATTGCTTGGGGTTGGCTTCCTTTTGCTGAAATATCAATCCGCAAAAGCCGACCATTTCCAGTTTCAACTGCTCCCTCAACAAAAATTAACGTACCATCGGGAGCAAACTGTATTCCATCCGGGTTATCCAATTTACGTTCCAGGGGAATTAATTCCACCTTGGGTTTTCCTGCGGTTTGGGGTGTAACTTTGAATAATTCGCCATTAGTATAGTTTCCCACAACGCTAACACCATCGGCTCGACGGGTAATTCCAGCCAATCCAATTCCCTTGGCACGAAAGCGTTCGTCCGTTACCCAAGTTTGCAATATGTCTCTTCCCGATGCTAAATAATGAATGCGAGGTTGGTTGCTGTCCGTGACATAAACACCACCATCGGGAGCGATCGCAATATCATTACCAAAGCCATTATCGGGCATCAGAATTACCCTTAGCACCTTCCCAGAGCGAATATTGATCGCAAAAATTCGATGGGGACGACGAATTATTTCACCCCTAGAATTACGGGTTCCCAGAAAATCAGAAGATGCTCCCCAAAGAATATTACGTTTTTCATCCAACCGCAAACTGTTTGCTGCAAATATATCGCGATTACCGGGAAAAAAGGTGGTGATGCGACCATTAGGAGAAATTCGCAGAATTAGACCGCTAGTAATGGAACCAACATACAATATACCGTTGCGCGATCGCGTAATTCCATTGGGATATTGAAACTCAGTTGGTAATGGGATGGAGTTTGGTTGCTCTGCGGAAACCAAAGCAGAATTTAGGGATGTCCGAGCGATCGTACCCAAAAATCCCAAGCCAAATAATACATCTCTTCGTTTCATCGGATTTTTCCCCGTTTAATTTCGATGTGCTGGAATTGTATAACGGGAGCAAAGCAAAAAACTTAGCTCGAAAAAAATTGAGACGAATGAAAACTTCATTTAATTCTGGAACTCTTATCAATCAAAACTTACAGATTATTTTTCTACATCGAACTCAGGAGAATTGTGTTGGAGTTGGGTAAGAAATTTGGTCAATAATTATGTTGTTTGCTTTTGTCCGCGACAAGAAGCAAGTTAAAATCCAAGCTACAAATATTAAAATCTACTTTCAACATCTACTCAAGTAATGTCGCAAGTAAACGAATATCCCTGGCAACAACAAGCAATTATCATTCATTCCCAACGAATGCTGCATAGCTACCAGCATTGGACTGGTGAATCATTATTTGATTTGAGCGCATCACCTGAAGATATTGCCCAGAACTTATTTGATGCACCTTTTATTGTGGTTTCTCATGGTACGGAACCTGACCCTATTTTTAATTACGGTAATAGTAGGGCTTTGGAATTGTGGGAATTATCTTGGCAAGAGTTTACACGAATGCCTTCGAGACTATCTGCTGAGGAAATCGTACAGGAAGATAGACAGAACTTATTAGCAGAAGCAGCAATTAAAGGATTTAAAAAATTTCCTGGTGTGCGTATTTCTAGTACAGGCAAAAGATTTTATATAGAAAATATAACACTTTGGAATGTGTTGGATGAGAATAAGCAGCAATGCGGTCAAGCTGCTTTATATTCACAATGGAAGTATGTATAGCAGTTTTACCGGGGAAGCAAGCTACGCAATGACAGCCTTTTGAAATTTAAGCCCGAAACCCGAAACCAAGTACTAGGTATGATTTTAAGACTTGTGCGTACATCGTAGCGGAGAGTGTCAAAAAGGTAGGTATTTTGGATTTGGTCGTTTTTGCCTATTTCAGCCCATGCCCAAATCCTGAAACAACGAAACCTCGTTAAGCAGTTGAGAAAATTCTCAACTATTTGCTCGATTAAAAAAACCTACCCTTGAAAGAGGGGATGGGGTTCTTTTTATGCGTCTTTATATTAGACGAAAATTAATTATCAGAAAAATGGGTTTAAAACCCTGCGCTTCTAGCGCGGCTTTTTATTATTTCTAAATATTAAAATAATTTTGGAGACATCAATAGATATATAATT
>JAAUPE010000266.1 GCA_012034595.1 Calothrix sp. CSU_2_0
TCCCCTCGCAGGGGAGGGACGATTTTTGCACAGCAAAATCAGGGAGAGGTTCCGTCGAACTCACGTTAAACTAAACCCCTACGAAAGGCATGTTTTTAAATAATTCATATTTAATATTTCCTGTCAATGCATAAGTCCTATAATCCATCGGGTTGGAAAAATCTCAAGAACCAATAGAATATCTGCCCCAGGCAAATTTGAGTTTATAGTTATTATCAGGATAATTTACAGGTAATATCGATGTTTGGACTCGGATGGACGGAAGTCGCCGTAATTGGTATAGTTGCACTACTCGTTTTTGGACCAAAAAAAATTCCCGAACTAGGTAGCGCACTGGGAAAAACCCTAAAGGGGTTCAAAGAGGAATTAAATAATTCCAGTGAGGAAACCAGTCAGGATGGGGAAAAAGAAGATGACTAACCATTTGTCATTGCTCATTAATGAATAATTAAGAACAAATGACAAATGATCCATGACAACAAACCAATTAACTCAAATTAACTACAGCCGATTTACCACCGTTGTTGGAGAAATTCCCATTTGAGAGGAATCGCCAACGTTTGTAGATTGGTTTTGCTGTTGTACTTCTTCTTTGACAACACCACGGGCTTTAATTAACTTAATCGCACGGGTAATGCTTTCTGGTAAAATCACTACCAAACTGTTGTCGGGTGCGGAGTCTAAAGCTTTGTTAATTGCTTGGGTTTCGTCGAGTACTGTTTCATAACTTAAGTCTGGCTTAACTTGCTTGATACCCTTCGAGATTAACTCAGCAGCAGAACCACGTGCCCGTCCCCTTGTATCATCGTCTTCTTTGACGATTATTTTCTCAAAAATACCCGCAGCAAGTTTACCCAAAGTCACAAAATCTTCGTCCCGTCTGTCCCCTGGTCCACCAACAACACCGATGCGCTGTCCTGAGTTCCAATTTTTGACAAACGAACCTAAAGCTTCATAGCTGTGGGGGTTGTGGGCATAATCTACCAATGCATGGTAATTCCCCAAATTAAACAAGTTCATCCGTCCTGGTGTTTGGCTTACCGAAGCCCGGAATGTGTTTAAACCAGCCCGAATTTGTTCGATGGTGACATTCTGAACAAATGCCGCTAACGATGCTGCCAAGGCATTGGCAATCATAAACGGCGCACGTCCCCCCATTGTTAAGGGGATATTTTCGACTTTTTCGATTCGGTGCGTCCAGTCGCCCTTCAAGATGGAAATGTAGCCATTTTCGTATAACGCAGCAACTCCACCTTTTTGAATGTGGTCGCGTACTAATTGCGAGTCACTATTCATCGTGAAATAGGCGATATTTGCCTTGGTTTTCTCAGCCATTGCGGCAACACGGGAGTCATCGGCATTTAAAACAGCATAGCCATCGGGATATACAGCTTCGGCGACTACACTTTTGAGGTGTCCTAGTTGGTCGATGGTGTCGATATCACCCAAACCCAAATGGTCTGCGGCAACATTTAAGACTACACCCACATTCGATGATTCAAACGCTAAACCACAACGCAGGATACCACCACGGGCTGTTTCCAACACGGCAACTTGGACTGTGGGGTCTTGGAGAATCAACTGAGCGCTTTGAGGTCCGGTGTTGTCTCCCGACTCAACTAAGTATTCCCCGACATAAGTGCCATCGGTAGTTGTATAACCAATAACCTTGCCTGTTTGCCGGAAAATATGTGCTAGCAGGCGAGTAGTAGTGGTTTTACCATTTGTACCCGTAACGCTGAGAATGGGAACCCGACTTGCTTGTTCGTTTTTGAATAGCATATCGACAACTGCACCGGCAACATTGCGCGATGTGCCGTAACTGGGGGCAATATGCATTCGGAAACCTGGAGCCGCATTGACTTCGACAATTACCCCATCGGTTTCCCGTACCGGACGGCTAATGTCATTGGTGACGACATCAATGCCAGCGATATCTAAACCGATAGTTTTGACGATGCGTTGTGCCATCCAGACATTTTCTGGGTGAATTTCGTCAGTTCGGTCAACAGCAATCCCACCAGTACTGAGGTTGGCAGTTGCTCGTAAATAACAGGTTTTATCTTTGGGTAAAATACTGTTGAGGGTTAGACCTTGGCGTTCGAGTAATTGGTAACTGGTACGGTCTAATTCGATTTTGGTCAGGACCTTATCGTGCCCTTCGCCGCGATTGGGGTCATTGTTAATATCTTCGATCAGTTCTGCGATCGTTGATTTGCCATCACCAACAACATGTGCTGGTACGCGCTCGGCAACTGCGACCACTTTACCATCAACGACTAAAACGCGATGGTCGCGCCCAGTGTAGTATCTTTCAATAATTACACCACGGGAAACAAGTCTTGCTGCGTCATAAGCTGATTCGGCTTCACTCCAACTGCGAATATCGATGGTGATACCGCGTCCATGATTACCGTCTACAGGCTTGATCACAATTGGATAGCCACCGACATATTCGATCGCCTCTTCCAAATCGTCGAGGAAATTAATGACAGTACCTTTGGGAACTGGAACTCCGGCGGCAGCCAAAATGCGTTTTGTCGCTTCTTTGTCGCAAGCCAGTTCTACTCCCAAAATACCTGTATTGTTCGTCATAGTGGCTTGGATGCGCTTCTGACTGGCTCCATAGCCTAATTGGATCAGGAAACGGGCATCAAGGGTCATCCAAGGAATACCTTTTTTCTCGGCTTCCTTGACAATCGCTTCGGTGGAAGGTCCAAGAGCTGAGTCGCGGGCAAAATCGCGCAAGTCTTGTAAGTCTTGCTCTAATTCGGCTTGGGGATAGCGACCTCGGTCGGCAATGCTTTGGCACAAGCGTACTGCTGCGCGACCAGCATAGCGTCCGGCTTCTTCGTTATCGTACTCGAATACAACCTGGTAGACTCCTGGTGTGGCTGTTTCGCGGGTACGACCGAAAGCTGCGGGCATACCAACAAGTTCTTGCAATTCTAAGGCAACATGTTCGATGATGTGACCCATCATTGTGCCTTCTCGGACTCGCATTAGGAAACCACCACGACAGCCCGGCGAACAATAGTGACCCTCCAGACTTGGCAGCGCCTCAACTAATCCTTCGTAAAAACCGGGGATTTCATTCGAGGGCGACTCGGCGAGGTTCTCTAAATCGAGGCGCATGACTATCAACTTGTGGCGTCGAATGCTCCAATAGTTGGGACCGCGTAAGGTCTGGATTTTGAGGATTCTCATGGGAATAGGTAGATGGAGATTCGGAGTCTCTTCTAGTTTCTTACTGGAATTGACCGCTTAACTGTTATTAAGAAACAGTTTTTTCTTCTTACATCGTATTATTCTCACTTTTTCTAGTGCAAGGTAGTAATTAGCGGTCAACTCAGTGTAACCGCAGACACAAAATTCCGCCAGATGGAATTTTTCAGCGAAAAATTAGCTAGAATTACCTAAACTTCCCTAGAGGTTAGCCAGAAATACGATAGTTAGCTGGTAGGGCGGTGCGCTGGTAGAGATGGTATCTGTCGCCGTGGCTGAGGATGTGCATCCGCATATTATGAATGGTTAATGGCTCGGTAGCGCCGACGTTAGGTTCGTTGGTGTGGGTAACTTCGGTGGGGTCAACAACTGTGACGCTACCTTTACCCAAGACCTGCATCCAGCCATCTTTCTCAAACATAGCGCATGTGTCCTCATCGATGCCAATGCCAATGCGGTCGGGGTGGGATGCGATCGCGCTGACTAACCTGACCATCCGGTTGCGGTTATGAAAATGCTGGTCAACTATCACTTCGGGAATTAACCCCAAACCCGTCGCCATATCCACCAGAGAGCGATTCGGAGACTCTCCCGAACCACCACCAGCGATCATGTGGTGTCCCATGACCGCAGCCCCCGCAGAAGTTCCTGCTAGGGTTAATTGCCCGGAACGTACCCGTTGGCGAATTATTTCCATTACCGACGTATCAGATAACACGCCACATAATCGAAGTTGATCGCCCCCTGTTAAAAACACTCCCGTGCAATTTGCTAGAGATGCCTTGAAATTGAGGTCTTCACATTGTTCGCGATCGCGGATATCTAAAAGCTCAACTTTGCTGGCACCCATTTCCTCAAAAATGCGGATATAGCGCCCACCAATGATACCGGGTTCGCGGGAAGCCGACGGAATAATGGTAATGTGAGCATCGTTAGCGCCTGAACGGGCTACAAAAGTCCGCAAAATTTCGCGTCCGTGAACCTTATCCTCAGCGCCTCCAATTACGAGAACGGCGGTTTTAGTTGCTTGGGGTGTCGTCATTTCCAGCCATTTAGCCTTTAATTGCCGCATTGTGTTTCTCCTGTCAACAACTTCAGGTGAATTAATCAAGTTATGCAAGCTTTAATCAATGTTTCTGCTTTACTTTTTGCCAGACACTATTTAGCTTTTACGTAAATTGGTAATCGCTATAATTACCAATTTCTACTTGACGCTAAGATGCTCAGGTGCAAAGCAGCTTGTCGGTAGACATCGGTGCTTAATCAAGGCACGATGTTATTGACCAAAGTTAACGTCTCTTTTTTTCACCTGTTGATTTTTCCAGATTGACAAAGCACTGCTTGGGGGGAAGCAGGACTGGACATGCTTAATTCTGGAACCAGTTTGATGCATCCTGGAAGTTGTTAACCTAGTTAATCTATTAATTTAAATGTAGATGTGACAATATTTAAACATAAATTAAGTAATTAGAAAAACTTTTGTTTTCAGATATATTCAACGATTTGCCGTACTTTTTGACAGCCTCCGTTGAAGATGCATGTGTCTAATAGAACATTGAATGATTGTTTTTTCGACGTTCTAATTAATTTAACAATAGTGTCCTCGAATACGAAATACTGTGCGCTTTGATATAGTTACGCTTTTTCCTGACTGTTTTACTTCAGTTCTCAATTCGGGGTTGTTGAGTAAAGCCTTAGCCAAGCAGATTGCCCAAGTAAATCTGGTTAACCCAAGGGACTTTACTAACGACAAGCACCGCAAGGTGGATGACGAACCCTATGGTGGGGGAGTCGGAATGCTGATGAAGCCGGAACCGATATTCGCAGCAGTGGAATCCTTGCCGATTCTACCGCGAAGAGAAATAATTTTAATGAGTCCTCAAGGACAAACCATCGATCAGCCTTTGTTACGTGAATTAGCAACAAATTACAGCCAATTGATTGTGATTTGCGGACATTACGAGGGTGTTGATGAGCGGGTGTTGCAAATAGTTACCCGTGAAGTTTCATTGGGTGATTTTATTTTGACAGGTGGGGAAATTCCGGCAATGGCATTAATTAATGGAGTCACCCGTCTCCTTCCCGGTACGGTTGGCAAGGTAGAATCTTTAAAAATTGAAAGCTTTGAGTCTGGTTTACTCGATTATCCCCAATACACCCGTCCTGCCGATTTCCGTGGTTGGAAAGTTCCAAATGTACTTCTTTCTGGCAATCATGCTGCGATCGCACAGTGGCGTTTTGAACAACAAATCGAACGCACTCGCAAGCGTCGTCCTGATTTACTGGAAGCTTGGGAAAAGGAGAAAGAAGGTAATTCGTAAGTCAGGAGTCAGGAGTCAGGAGTCAGGAGTTAGGAGTCAGAAGTTAGGAGTTAGAAGTTAGGAGTTAGAAGTTAGAAGTTAGAGGTCAGAAGTCAGGATTCCAATCCCAATTCCCAATTCCCAATCCCCAATCCCCAATTCCCAATTCCCAATCCCAATCCCCAATTCAACATAACTATGTCTATTCGCATTGGAACGGC
>JAAUPE010000082.1 GCA_012034595.1 Calothrix sp. CSU_2_0
GAATCAGAATTTTTGATTCGTAATGCGTAATGCCGTAATCCCCATTCCCCAATTCCCAATCCCCAATCCCCATTGCCCCAATCCCCCAATCCCCAATCCCCAATCCCCATTGCCCAAAATCAAAACTCCCCACGCATTGCCATTTTCATTTCTCGCACAGCTCGTTCCATTCCTACTAAAGCTGCTCGACTAATGATTGTATGTCCAATATTTAACTCCTCCATCCCTGGTAAACAGGCAACAGGATACACATTCCAATAAGTCAGTCCATGTCCCGCATTGACTCGTAACCCTGCTTTTATCGCTTGTTCGCACCCAATCGCTAGCATATCTAACTCATTTGTGCGAGTTGTATCGTCTTTTGCCTCTGCATATTTACCAGTGTGCAATTCGATAAATTTTGCTTGCACCTTGACAGAAGCTTCGATTTGTGCAGTTTCGGCATCAATGAATAAACTAACTGGAATTCCAGCAGATTGCAGTCGATCGACAACCTCTTCCATTCTACCAATTTGCCCGACAATATCTAAGCCGCCTTCAGTTGTTACTTCTTCGCGTTTTTCGGGTACTAGCGTTACATAATCTGGTTTAACCTCAAGTGCGATCGCAACCATTTCGTCGGTGGCTGCCATTTCTAGGTTGAAGTGTGTACGTACAGTTTGGCGTAAAATTCGGATGTCGCGGTCTTGAATATGCCTTCTATCTTCCCGCAGGTGTGCTGTTATCCCGTCAGCACCAGCTAATTCTGCCAATACTGCTGCCGCTACCGGATCGGGTTCTACCGTGCGTCGTGCTTGCCGGATTGTGGCGATATGGTCGATGTTTACCCCAAGTGTCAGAGTCACCCTAGTTATTCCTTTTCCGCAGTCTGTAGGATTTGTATTTTAGCGGAAAATATGGTTCCACATGGGAACGGGATATGAAATTTTAATCCAAAATATTGTATAGACGTTCCAGTGGAACGTCTTTACGAAGACCGAAGACGTTCCACCGGAACGTCTATACGAAGACTGAAAATCAATATTATATTATTCTTCAGGTTCAACACCTAAAGCACGCAATTGAGCTGCCAAGCGATCGGCACGTTGACTTTCCATTTCAGCACGTTGACTTTCGATTTCGGCACGTTCCCCTCCACTTAGTAGTAAATTGCCCTGCAAATCCCACCAACGCAGCCAAGGTAAATTTGCGTTTTGGTATTGTCCTTGCCAGATTCCCAGTTCAACACCTAAGGAAGTAATCGAAAAATGTCCGCGATCGTTTGCATTTAATAATTGATACTGCCCTTCAATTAAATGATAAATTTCCACACTGGCTTTACTCACTTCGTAAATACCATAAAAAGCCGGACGTATAACTTGTTCGTAAATCCAAAATTTACCCGTCCAAGGTGTTTTATCTCGTTCTTCATCGCCATTTCCAGAAACAAATTCTAAGGCAATTAATGGAGCGATATGCTCGTTCCAAAGGACGTAGGAGCGTCGTGCTAGCCCATTTAGCAGAGGGGGTACATTCGGCACATAAAACCAATCTGGAGCTTCTGCACCTCGTTCTGGGGGGTCAGTAAGTCGCCAATAAATGCCCAAATCCTGACCAATGCAGTATTGACCGTTGGGATTTAATTGGTTGAGGATGGGTGTGATTGATTCGGTTAGTAAAATGCTTTGGGGATGTTCTTGCCAATTTTTCACAAATGTTCCGTCAGACTCTGGTAGCTGGGTATGGTCTGGGAATGGGGTAAGGGAAGTGGATTGATTAGTTGCAGAGGTCATAAATTTGCCCTCGCTGTGGAGTTGATTGCTTAGTTTAATAGTCTTTTAGTTTAACAATGTTATTGTGTTTCCACAATCTTCTTACTTCTGCCAAAGAATATATAGTAGAAAATTGCGCTTTGGATCAAAAATACCACCAAATCTACACCTGGACTTCCTGTTTCTTTGACTGTCCAAATTGATGGTGTGGGAATTACAGAATCTTCTGTGTTGATAAAAACTAAACTTAAATTATTGGCAGCATGAACTCCTAAAGCTAGTTCTAAGCGGTTATCTTTGAGTGTTAGAAAAGCTGCAAGTGCGCCAAAAATGAAGTAATACATTGCCATTAATACTGCTCCCCTTTTTACTTCTGGGTTTAAAAGGTGGGGAAACATGAATAATAAGCTGGTGATAATTATCAGTAAATATTTATTTTTGGTGATGCAGCTTAATCCTTGAATTAAGTAACCACGAAAGAATAATTCTTCGCTGGAAGTTTGAATTGGTGTCAGGATTACCGCAGCGATTAGAAGTGGAAACCATTGAGATGGATTAAAAGTAAATGTGTAGTTTTTGGGGTCACTAATTAGTGCGATCGCTATTAAAATTGCTTGGAGTAAAAACCAAACTCCAAATCCTGCAAAAAAACGCTGGAAATTAATCTTTGATTCTGCACTAATTAAACTCAGATATTTTCGATTATGGATTAGTTTTACTACTATAAATATACCAATTAAAAAAAATATAAACTGGAGGTTAATAGCAATAAAGGAATCTACGGACGCACTTCTTAAAAATGTGTCAAATTGCCGCATTACCTGAGAAATGGTAATCCACGATTGGCAAACACAAATCCGATAAATGCTACTGTAACAATGCTACCAACAATCAACCACATGAAGAAAATGAAGATGATTCCTAATAAGTAGCGCCACCAACTATTGTTACCTTGTTGGGCTATTTCCAGATAACTTTGACTCATTTTTTATTTAAATTAAGTAAATTCGGTGTTAGTTAGAGACACCTACATGGAGGTATCTGTACATAAATTAATTACACTAAAAGCATATTTATTAGCTAGAAGCGCTGGTGTAAAAACGCAGAGCAAAACGCCAAAACCAGGAAGCAAATAAGAACAATATCAAAGCTAATAAACCTGCTCCCACAAACCAGATAGCTTGACTTCTACCTAACATTGCTTCTGCGGGAATCGTTGTCAGAAACGCCACGGGAACAATAAAAGTAAAGAAGAATCTAAATGCTGTGGGATAGGCAATCATCGGATATCTACCAGCTTCGAGCAATCCTCGTAAAACTTCGGTGACATTGTAAATTTTTACAAACCAAATACTCGTCGCCCCAAGCATAAACCAGAGGCTGTAAAGTATTACTAAACCAAATGTAATAGGTATCAAACTAATTAAATAATTATTAGCTTCTAACCCCAGCCTTGTACCAGCATAGCCAATTGTGACTGCACCAAAGATTAAATCTGGCAATCCCCAAGGTGAGAGCGTGTGAACCGATAGCCAAAATTGGCTTTTGATGGGTTTGAGCAGGACAAAATCGAGGGTTCCTTCTTGAACGTGGCGAACTATACGGCTAAGATTTGGAGCTAAAAATGTTGCTGAGAATCCTTGAAGCAAAGTAAAAATACCGACTACCAATAAAGCTTCTGTCCACGACCAGCCAGCGAATGTATAGCCTTTGCGGTAAAAAAGGAACAATCCGAACAAACTCCCGGCTAAGTTCCCAATACTACTAAGAGTTGCCAGAATAAAGTTAATCCGATATTCCATTTCAGCCGCGATCGCAGCACTCCAAAACAGCCGGAGTAATTTCAAATATCTTTGCATTTTCTATTCTTTACCCTTTTTCTGCATAGATAATCAACTTATAATACCTGAAACCTTGTAGAGATGTGATATATCGGGTTTCTCTATATTTTTATTTTCACCATGATGTATTTTTCATCAAATTTAAAGATATATTTGGCGGGAATTATACCAAAATCTGAGAGGTGGAGAAAAAGGAAAATAACTTGTTTAGAAATATCATGTTTCCTTCCTATCTTTGAGAAACTACCCAAAACCTGCTAGCGTCTAAAAAAGCAATACCTAGTGTGTGGATGTGGGCAGCTTGATTAATATCTCACCAAAAACTGAATCGAATTACAGACAACTGATACCTTATATCGGTCCCCAGTGGCAAAATATCGTCAAGGGGTTTATTGGTATTGTTGGGTACGTATTTGCAACCCTAACGCTGATATATCTCGTCCAGAAGCTATCAGTACCCTTTGGTACAGGTGATGTCATTGCGATCGCACAACTTGCTGGTATCCTGGGAGCGGTATTTCTTGTACGTGGGTTTTTTCAGTCAGTCCAAGATATTTACATGGTTAAGGCAGCTTTACAGGTGGCTTTTAATCTCCGTAAACAGGTTTATGGACATCTACAACGGCTGAATTTAAGCTATTTTGAGACAGCAAAGGCTGGTGATTTATCTTATCGTGTAACTGAGGATGTCGATCGCGTTGGTGAAGCTGTCCACAAGTTTTTACACGATTTTATTCCTTGTGCATTCCAGTTGATTGCCATACCGATTTACATGGTTTATTTAAGCTGGCAATTAACTCTGGCAACTTTAATAATCATGCCAGTAATGTTAGTTTTAATTACTTGGTTCGGAGAAAAATTACAAAAATATTCCCGTCGGAGTCAAAATCAAGTATCAGATTTATCGGCAATTTTAACTGAGATATTTTCAGGTATTCGCATTGTCCAAGCATTTGCTGCTGAAGCATACGAAATTGCTCGGTTTAGTAAGGAAGCTGAAGGGGCAATGAAAGCGAAATATTCAACCGAGCGATTGAAAGCGATTCAAATTCCTATTATCGGATTCTTGCAAGCACTAAGTTTTTTAATATTACTTTTCTTTGCAGCTTGGCAAATTTCCGCAGGTAATTTAACAGTTGGTAAATTTTTTAGTTATCTTTCTGGTGCGGGTTTATTAATCGATCCAGTTGGTCATATTACAGCTAATTATAATTTATTCAAAGAAGCCGAAGCATCTGTAGATAGGGTATTTGAACTATTAGCAATTAAACCTGCGGTGGAAGAAAAATTTGATGCGCTGATTCTTCCCCGTGTCAGTGGCAAAGTCGAATATCGTCACGTTAACTTTGCTTACAAATCAGGTGAACCCATAATCAACAATATGAGTTTGTTGGCAGAACCAGGAGAAGTTATTGCCCTTGTTGGTTCTTCTGGTGCTGGGAAAACAACTTTCGTTAACTTAATCCCGCGATTTTACGATCCGCAAGCTGGAGAAATATTAATTGATGGTGTTGATATTCGTGATGTCACATTAAACAGCTTGCGTCGGCAAATTGGTATAGTTCCCCAAGAAACAACAATGTTTTCCGGAACCATTGCTCAAAATATCGCCTTTGGTCAGCAGGAATTTGATATGGTTGCAGTGGAAGCAGCAGCAAAAATTGCCAATGCCCATCAATTTATTAGCAATTTACCAGACGGTTATTATACAGTTGTTGGTGAAAGAGGTGTAAACTTATCGGGAGGACAAAGACAACGAATCGCGATCGCCCGTGCAGTTCTCCTAAATCCCCGGATTTTGATCCTAGATGAAGCCACATCAGCACTGGATGCGGAATCAGAATCCCTTGTAAAACAGGCATTAGAGCAAGTTATGCAGGGACGTACTGTCTTTGTTATTGCACATCGATTAAGTACCGTGAGAAAATGCGATCGCATTTTAGTTCTCGAAAAAGGGGAAATCGTCGAATCGGGAACCCACGAAGAATTATTAGCTCTCAAACGTCGCTATGCGGAATTTTTCGCACAACAGTTTAGTTAAAAGCTAAAAATAGCGAAACTCAGTAGACTTTAAACAGTCTTTAAACTAGCTAGATATCGACCAGCAATTCTACGGTGTAGAATTAGTGATTAAAAGAACAACCAAAAATTATGCATAGTATGTGGAAAAGTATAAAAAATGTAACCCGATCCGGATTAGTGCTGGGAACTTGCATCCAAATGGTAGCACCTACACTAATTGTCTCCCAAGCTGCTGCACAGACTCCATCAGGGCAATCATCTCAAGTTAAGCAGACAGACAGAAAATACAATATTACCTTTGAGTATCGAGGATGTCAGCGTGCTAGAAGTAATACAAAAGTCACTTGTGAGGTGATAGCGACTAATTTTAACGATAATTATCTCAAAATTAGTTTTGGCGCTCGTAACGAACAATACCAAACCCGTGCTGTTGACACTTTAGGCAATGTCTACACATCTGGCAGCTTACAGTTAAATCAGTATGACTCCAGAGATAAGATATTAACAGACTTAGCTCCCGGCATTCCCACAAAATTAACCTTCAATTTTAAAATACCCGAACAGGTGACAGAATTATCAGCGCTGGATTTAGGCTACTTAACAGTTAGTCGCATTGATACAGTTGGGCGAATTTCTCTACCTAATATAGGCGCGATTGCATCTGCAAACAGCACGAAAAAGTAAAATACTCAAATAGCCACAAGTATAATTTTTTTGCATATCCCAGAAATTATCCCCTTAATCCCCCGATCTATTGGGGGGTTATTTTATATTTGTGGAAACTTGCGAACTTGAAATTCCGATGACTCAATCATCTCGCTAGTAAAACCCAGCGCTCGATCGAATTTATCCGAAATAGCATCCAAATCCTTGACTGGAATATTTTTCCAATCTTCCTTAGTTGCCCAATGGATGACAAAAGTCACCTCCTCCGGTACATTCGGGTTAATCCACACTTCCTTACCTAAAAAACCCGGATATTTAGCTAGTGCAGTCGTCCATATTTCCCCATCCTTTTGGATATACTCTTCCCGTTTTTCAGAAGGAACCTTAAATTTAAGTAACTCAATTACCATGCGATCGCATTCCCCATGTTATTTGCAAATAGATTAATTTGCCAGAATAGAACAGTACATTAAGTCGATTTAACTTACCAAAATATTTTTATTATCTCATTCTCCTCTGCCTTTTAAGCTACGCGATACTCTGAATTGCTGACTATTGAGTAACCCAAACCATCCGCAGACAGAGCAAATTTGTCTCCAAACCTGTAAAAGGTTGTTTCGACAGAGTTCGTAGATGCGTACTAGAACTGTATAGTTATCAACACATCTGATTAAAAAATGTAAATTACAATCGCCTTAGTTGTGGTGTAAAACTTGAATTAAAAACAAACATAGGAAAAATTATGGATAACAGCAATTGGATGCAACAGTTAGTGATGCTAGGTATCGGTACAACCTCGATGATGGCAGAAAAAATCAAAGAAGCAAGCGATAAACTAGTTAAAGATGGCAAACTCGACCCAGAACAAGCCAAAGTAGTCATGGATGACATGATGCAGCAAATGAAATCCGAGCAGGGCACTTGGGAAGCGACTATGCAGCGTCAAATGCGAAATATGATGCAAGATTTAGGTGTAGCCAGACAATCGGAAGTAGACGAATTACGCGGTAGAATTGACCGATTAGAGCGTCAAGTGCGCGATTTAGAGAATAAATTGTGGAAGTAGAGACGTTCCGGTGAAACGTCTTCCAGCAGTAAATGTGGAAATTTTTCTACCATATTGGGCATGAAGATGCCCCACATTTTCATTTTCAGATAATTATTTTTGCTATTCCCAAAGCTACTAGGTATTTAATGCCATTTGCGATATAAACTAAGTTTTGTTCTACTGGTAATTTCATTTTCACACCTTTTTAGATAGGGAGGATTTATTTTGAAAGCGATTTTACTCAGTGTCAGCATCATGATGGTTTGCGTAGTAGTTCTAGTTTTGGCGCAAATTGGTAGCGATAAAGATAATAATGCGATCGCCTTAACGACTCCTCCAGAGAGTATAGCTTTAGCGACTCCAATCACCCAAACAACACCAGCAGCTACTCTCGTAACTGAAAACAGCACTTTAATAGCGAGCAAAAAAATGCCTGAAGACAATGCAGTTACTACTCCCTCTGGATTGAAATATATCGACATCGAGGAAGGAACTGGTGAAGCACCAAAAACTGGGCAAAAAGTCACCGTTCATTATATTGGTACTTTAGAAAATGGAACCGAGTTTGATAGCTCAGTTGGTCGTAACCGTCCTTTCGATTTTCAAATCGGTGTTGGACAAGTGATTAAAGGTTGGGATGAAGGTGTGGGAACCATGAAAGTGGGTGGAAAACGTCGTTTAATCATCCCATCCGAGTTGGGTTACGGTTCTCGTGGTGCTGGTGGTGTCATTCCCCCCCAATGCCACCCTAATTTTTGACGTGGAATTGTTGAAAGTTAGTTAATTATTATTGGGGATTGGGGATTGGGAATTGGGGATTGGGGATTGAGTACTAACTTGTTATTTAAGCTTTTCCCTTGCTCCATGCCCCTTGCCCCATGCCCCTAATTAATAATTCGATCGCGCTAAATTTTTGAACTGTGTAAATTGCGGGTCAAATAATAATTTAATAGTACCAGTGGGACCATGACGGTGTTTCGCAACAATCGCTTCTGCAATACCTCGTTCGGGAGTATCAGGAGAATAATATTCATCGCGATACAACATCATGACTAAATCCGCATCCTGTTCGATCGATCCCGATTCTCTTAAATCCGATAACATTGGTCTTTTATTAGTTCTTGCTTCAACACCTCGACTCAACTGCGAAAGTGCGATTACAGGTACATGTAATTCCCTCGCTAAACCTTTAATATTACGAGTAATTTTTGATAATTCTTGGACGCGATTATCACCACCACCTTCCATTAATTGCAAGTAATCGATCAATACCAATCCCAAATCCATACCTGTTTCTGCTTGCAAACGTCGTGCTTGACTTCGCATTTCTGTAACGGTAATATTCGGCGTATCATCAATATAAATAGGCATATCTTGAAGACTACTAATTCCACGGGTTAAATCTTCCCATTGGTTTTGACTAATACGTCCGCTTTTAAGATAAGTGCTTTCAATTTTTGATTCACTTGATAACATCCGCAATGCTAATTGTTCTTTTGACATTTCTAAGCTAAAAATCGCTACTGGCATTCGCATTGAACCAGCAATATAATGGGCTATATTAATTGCAAAACTCGTATTGTGAACGCAAATATCATTGGCAATAAAATTATGAGTATTAGGGATAGTTAAGTCATAAACTTGTTTTTCACCCATTGACTCAATCGAAACAATTTTGTCCCAGTAGATATCACTATCAGCCAACTGCTGAAGAGGTAAATTATCTAAAGCTGTTGCTAATTTCCAAAGCCGTTCCCGCGATAGAGTTCGTTTACCAACATGTATATTTGAATAGCCTTTAATACCTGCACGTTGAGCTAAAATAGCCCAAGGTTCACTTCCTTTTAAAGATGCTAGTTGTTCCCAAATATCAACTGGGATTGTGTCATAATTTGTTTGATAAACTCTTCCTTCTAAAGTAAGTTCAACTTGAGAAATAGCTTTTTCTTTACCGAATATACCTATTTCGGAAACAAATGCTTTGATAGAATAAGCATCGGTAATATCGAGTTGCCAAGCTTTTCTGCGAGTATCTTTATATTTTACTGACCTTTTTTTAAGCGTAGCAATAACACCAAATCTCAGAAGTAAATGTTGAATTTGGCGAGCGAGTTTTTCGCTAACTGTACAATACCCTAATTGTACCTGACCCGTTTTTAAAACTGATGCCCATCCATCGGTTGCAAACAAACGGTTAAGAAATAAAGCTATCTGCGATCGCGTTAATCTAAAAATTACTTCAGGAATACTCTTAGTATGAGCATTCTTACCCCAAATATCTATTTCTCGCAACCAATTTGTCAAAGAATTACTACTATTTTTAATAATATGAGCTATCCCAATTGAAGCTAATTTTTCTGGTAAGATTTGCAGCGTTTCACATAGTAATCCAAATGTTTCTACATTCGGTACACACTTTCCTTTTTGCCAGTTACAAACTAAGGCAGGACTTACTCTCAGTATTTGGCTCAATTCTAGAGATGATATATTCTGAGATTTGATAGCTGTTTTTAAACATTGAGCAAAAACTTCCCTTTGAGCAGCAATAAAGTCCAAATTTCTAGTTACATGGAATGTAGGTGTTCGCGTATCATTTGATGTTTTAAGCCTAACTTTCATCCCAACAAAATTAGTTACAGCTTGAGAAAAATCTTCTTGCAGCAAAGGGTTTTTATTTGTAAATTGGGGACTAATACCAGTTAAACAACCGTCACCAATTAGATAAGCGAGTATTTTAATTTCACTATCGCGCATTATCTCTGTACCAAACACATCTAATCTACGCGGCACAGCAATTTTATCACCTACTTTTAACTCTGAAAGTTTACGCCATCCATTAATAGTTAAATATGGATGGGTAATAGTTGTTTCAACATATTTGCCCAAACGTGTTGTCACGCGAAATACTGGTTTTATGCCATCATCTACATACGCGGATGCTTGAGTCTGATAAAATCTCCAATCGTTTCCTAATGAAAGCAATTCAGCTTGACGGCTTTGATATATTTCTTCAATTGTCGAAATAGAACCATCTGCCAGCAATATTTCGGTGTCAAATGCCACGCATTTTCCCATTGCTGGTCTACCCGCAACAATAATTAAATCTGAACGTTGAAAACCACCATTTATTATCGCATCCAAATCATAAAAGCCGGAAGAAATACCCGGTAACGCTAATCCTTGATTGCGCTCTTCTATATCAGTAAAATTATTAATTAAAGAGTCACCAATATGCACTAATCCTGTTGCAGTTCTTTCCTGGGCAATACTAAAAACCTTTTGCTCTGCTTTATCTAAAATTTGCGGTAATTCTGTCTCGGTTTCAAACCCCAATTGCACAATTTCATTACCTGCTTTAATCAATAACCGTCGCTGATATTTATCCATTACCAACTGCGCTAAAGCATCAATATTCACCGCAGATACTGTACGTTCAACCAGCGACACTAACTTGTTTTTACCACCAATCCGGTTCAATAAATCATGGTCGTTTAACCAACTCGTAATGCTCAGTAAGTCTGTTGGTTTACCTTGCCCACTCAACCGTAACGCTGCTTGATAAATATCTTTATGTGCCTTAATATAAAATGCTTCTGTTATAAGTTTGTCAGTGACACGACTAATCGCTTCCGGATCGAGCAATATACCACCTAAAATAGCTTCTTCTGCTTCAATATTTTGCGGTGGTAAACGGTCTGCACTTGAACCTTGAAAGTTTAATTGTTCGGACATATAAATTTAGATTAATTGTATAGTACTGCGACTGAGAAAAATTGAATTAATATATTTATATTGTAGTACATTTGCATTGTTATACTAAGAGGCTTGAATTTCAAAAATAATTAACATAAAGATTATTTAAGATAAATAAACTTAAACAAAATTATTCCCCTTTCCTACAAATTAAGAAAGGGGAATGTAAGGATATTTTCCAAATCAGTTTAGAAATCCCGAAAAATCGAGATATTACTTAGCAACAACTTGGACATTGATTTTAGCGGTAACATCTGAATGCAGTTTAATTTCTGCTTCATAATTACCCAATTTGCTGATGTCAGGAACGGTAATACTGCGTTTGTCCACATCAATGCTGGCATTTTGCTTGATGATATCGGCAACGTCTTGAGTCGTGACAGTACCGAAAATAGCTTCATTTTCACCAACTTGCACCGCAATGCTATAGCTAGTAACTTGTTCCAATGCGGATTTTTGTTCTGTAGCTTGTTGTTTGAGTTCTTCTTGACGCTGACGTTCGATTTCACGACGACGTTCTACTTGCTTGAGAATACCACGGGTTGCTGGGGATGCTAATTTCTTCGGAACCAGATAATTACGTGCATAGCCTGGTGCAACTTCGACTAAATCGCCAAGTTTACCCAGCTTGCTGACATCCTGGTTTAATACTAATTGTACGCGCTTTGCCATTTTTCTTCGCTTTTTGTTCTTTAAGTTTTGTAAAATCTTAGCAGCTTGGGTTTGAGACGAGTCGGAGTCTTTGATAACCGTATTGTCTATAGGCTATACACACAGCCCAAAGCTTAAAGATTCTAACGAAAGACAGGGTACGATCGCAACCTATCTGCAAAAATAGGGATTGGGGATTGGGAATTGGGCATTGTGGATTGGGCATTGGGGATTGGGGATTGGCATTGGTTCAAGATAGACAATCATTAACCACTAACCCACTAACCCATAACCATTAACCACTAACCATTAACCATTAACCATTAAAATTGGTCTCTCATTCCTCGCAGTCGTGCAAACGTTTGGATGTGATACGCCCTTGGCGTTAAGCTTTGCTTATCGCTGCTTTTTGCTGCGATCTGTAATGCGGGTATATCCCAGCGTAAAAACGGATTCGTCGATTTTTCAATTCCCAACATTGAAGGAACTGTGGCTTCTCCCATATTTCGAGAACTCCGTACCTCCGTATATCGGTTTTTCAAAACTTCATTGTCACCATCGACACTCAGGGCAAATTGTAAGTTTTTTAATGTGTATTCATGGGCACACCAAACACGGGTGTTATCGGGTAAGGCTCTAATTTTACTCAGGGAATCAACCATTTGCGCGGGTGTACCTTCAAATAATCGCCCACAACCCCCAGCAAAAAGCGTATCCCCACAAAATAACTCTCCACCTTCATCTGTCGTCATCTCTGGGAAATAATAGGCAATGTGAGCGCGAGTATGACCGGGAACGAATAAAACTTCACCTGTGCTGGAACCAAATGTAACGCGATCGCCTTCATGTAAAAAAACTTTTTGTCCGGGAATTCTCCCTTTATCTTCCGCTCCTGCATAAACTATGAGGTTGGGGAACTCTCGAATTAACTCATGATTTCCCCCTACATGGTCGCTATGGTGATGTGTGTTGAAAATTGCGACTAGTTCGGCATTAAGTTCGTGAAGTTTGGCTAAAACGGGTTGTGCCACTGCTGGATCGATAACTGCGGCAATGCTGCGTATGTTGTCCCACAGTAGGAAAATGTAGTTGTGAGAGAGTGCTGGCAGACGGATTACTTGCATTTTTTATCTCCATATTTAATATATTAATCCAGTAGTTTTGTAATATCTTGCTAAATCAACCGTGTTTACACATAGATTTAGCAAAAAAAGGAGTAAAAAATATGTCGTTTATCAGTAAAAATCCTCTGGGTGAAGCTAGAATATAAAGTTAAATTTATTTTGTTGGTCTAAGTTGTAAAGATGCCGCAAAGCAACGGTATCGTAATACAGTGATATTTGTCCACCACATTTCAGTTTAATAAATGTTTTTTTATGCTCTCTTTTTACAATTAGGTGGGGCAAATATTGCTATTTTTTTAGCTTAATCAGGAGAAATATGCTTCATAAACTTTCAATGACAAAAACGGCTGATGTGGAACCAGAAATAGCAGTCAAAGTTTTGGTTGACAAAATAATATTTTCTGGAAAACTTAGTCGTCGTGACCACAAATTGCTGACAATTTTTGTTTACGATGACAATGATGTAACTGAAGGCGATCGCAGGCAAGTAAATCGTGTCTTTGACTGTATTCAAACTGGTCAATTAAAGTTAATTGATTGGTAATAAATTGCTTAGTAAAAGTCGATAGCACTGGATTACCAGAATTATTTGTCGATAGCAGCGATTTATTAAGTTTAATATTTAAATAAATACTTCTTGAGAAGTAGTCTAATATTTATTTCTCTTTGAGAAGTGGATTTTCATATTTCCGGAATAATTTAGAAATATTCCGGAAACATTTTCAAAATTTTGATTTTTTCCAAACGGATAGAAGTGTTTGATAGTTTACAATTCTACTATTTTCCATTAGTGTCATAAATCATTATAAGGTTATATCTGTAATTGAGTTTACGAGATACATCACATCTCTCTGTATAAATATAAAAATACACACTTTTGTATATCTATAGAAATTCAGGTTGCTCGTAATTTAAATCATTAGCTAAATTAAACATAAAAATAACTTATCAGGGTTGGCATTGACGGTGCAAATATCAAATTGAGTACCAAACACTGAGAAAGAACAAATTATGACAGCAGAAACTAGGGGATTTATGACAATCTTGACGGGGCTTTACTCGTTTCAGGATTGCGTTCATTTTTTAGCAGCAATTAGAAAGTTTCATCGGGAACCGATAATTATTTTAATTGACCAAGTTCCCAAAATTTTATATCCGCTACTGACGGTTTTCAAAGATGTAATTATTAAGGCTGCACCTGCTGATGATAATCCAGTTTTAGCATCCAGACATGCCAAACTTGCTTTATATGCTGCTTCTGAATTTGATAAAACAATTTATTTAGATTCAGATATTTGCTTACTATCAAATATTAATGATGTGTTTGCAGATTTAGATAGATATGATTTTCTACTTACAGAAGATGTGCAACCCCATATTTTAAAAGCGACAAATTTGCTGCGAGGTAAACAAGAAGATAACATCGATAACGTTTTACCAATTTTACGCTCAGTTGGTTTACCTTTAGAGGAGGATAGTATTCAATATAATGGTGGTTTTATGGCTTTTCGGAAAACAGAAACCACTGAAATATTGTTCGATAAATTTAAATACTATTTTGAAATAGTTAAGAAGAATCAAGACAGATTATTATTAAAAGACCAAGGTGCATTTGCCAGTGCGATCGCATCGGTGAAACCAAAGATGAAAATACTGCCACCTACCTATAATTACTTAAGTAAGTGGAAGAATAGCTATCAAGTAGATGGGGAAATTAAAGTACTTCACTGTACTTATCCCTATCGACCTCAATATGCAAAAAATATCTCTCGTTCCTTATATACGCGAATATTTGATAGGTTTGCAAAAATGTTTTTACCAAATCAAGTAAAAAATCCCTGGCGTACAAAATAAAATAATATTTAATTATAGGGAACTCTGGTGATGATGAAAAAATTAAAGGTATCATTATTAGTCTGGAATCTATCTACTAATGATGGTTTTATCCGCGCTTCTTTGTTGCAAAAAGCTTTACATCAGTTAGGGTATGATGTAGAAATTCTTGGTTTTTTATTTGGCAAAGAACTATATGGAGCAATTTCTGCTAAGAATAATATTCAGGTTGTGGAAGGTCAGAATTATCCCGCTTTTTTTAAATCAATTAGTACACTCATCAAACAAATTGATGGAGATATTATTTATGCAATTAAACCTCAACCAGCGAGTTTTGGTGTAGGTTTATTGAAAAAAATATTTACCAAAAAACCAGTAATTCTTGATATTGATGATTGGGAAATGAGTTGGCATGGTGGTGATAATTGGCGTTACCATCCCAATCCGAAAAAAGTAGCTAGAGACTTATTAAAAAACAACGGAGCTTTAAGAACTCCGAATCATCCTTTGTATTTAAAATGGATGGAAGGTTTGGTAAATAAAGCAAACGCTATCACTGTAAACACCACTTTTTCACAACAGCGCTTTGGGGGAATATCTGTCCCTAATGGTAAAGATACCTCATTATTTGACCCGGCAAAATATGACTCTGAAGCTAGTAGAAATCGCTATGGTTTATCTGGTTATCGAATCTTAATGTTTCCTGGTGCCCCAAGACCTTATAAAGGAATTGAAGATGTTTTAATGGCACTGGATATAATTAATCAGCCCGATTTAAAACTGGTAATTGTCGGTGGTAGTCCTTATGATAATTACGATCGCGAACTCATGGAAAAATGGGAAAACAGGATTATTAAACTGCAAAAATATCCTGCTGATGTGATGCCAGATATTGTTGCAGCAGCTCATATTATTGTTGTTCCCCAACGAGATACTCCTGAAACCCGCGCACAATTCCCCCTCAAACTCACCGATGGCATGTCAATGGCAAAACCCATTATTTCGACGAGAGTTGGGGACATACCGGAAATTTTAGGTGATACTGGATATTTAGTTGAACCTGCATCTCCCGCACAATTAGCGGACAAAATTCAATTTATCTTTGATAATTTAGATGTTGCTAATCAATTAGCTCAAAAAGCCAGAGAAAGATGCATTGAAAAATATAGTATTGAGGCTATGGCATCGAGCTTAAATTCGGTAATTACCGGATTATAATTTGTATTTGTTCCTAATTTTAATTTTAGATATCTTAATCATAAATTCCAAAATAGTTAGGAAAAAGCTCGGAGGAAGAATCGCGATAAGCGGAGCTTAATGCCAAAGGCATATCGCATACGTATTGCTACTGTGATAGATTTTGTTTAATTGTATTATATTTATCTATGAGTTGACTGATTGATAAAGAAGTTGATGAATAATGTTAATAGTAAGTAAATTCTTATAGAAATTCCCAATGTCCACCAGACAACTACTACTAAGATTTGCAAAACCCTATCCAGGTTTGATTATCCTAACAATTATTTTGGGATTTTCAGGAGCATTGTTTAATGGTGTTAGCACTGCTCTAATTGTACCTGTGATTTTAAAAATTGTGGGTCAGGAAGTTGATTTAAAATCTTCTCCTGGCATTATGAAAACATTAATGGCTCCCTTTGAAGAAGCTCCTGAACATTATCGCTTGTTAATGATGGGTGGAGCAATTATTCTTACAATTGTCCTCAAAAATTTAGCTAGTTATTTTAGCTCTTTGACATCTAGTTTTCTGTCGCGTCGTTTAACTACAGACATGCGACAAGAAGGTGTAAGGTTGCTGCTAGAAGTTGATACGGATTATTATGCCAAAACTAAAGTTGGTGATTTAATTAATCGTTTGGGAGGGGAAATTGCTCGCGCTTCTAATACTATTGCTAATACGATTAGAACGATAATTCTTGTTATTACAATTTTAGTATTTGTTGGTTTTTTGGTATCTATTTCTTGGCAGTTAACAATAGCTGCCACATTATTGTTATCTTTAGTGACATTGGTGAATCAATATGCCATTTCCCGCTCAAAGAAGTTTGGCACGATGCTCAGTGAAATGTCTAGAGCATATTCTATTGCTTTGCTAGAAATATTAAGCGGGATGAGGTTGGTCAAGGCAACGGGGAATGAAGAAAAAGAATATAAACGAATTGTTAAACTAATTCGCGATCGCGAAAAAGCTGACTTTCATTCGCAAGTAAATGCTGAGTTGATTGCCCCAGTCAGCGAGGTGATGGGAATGACAGCTTTGCTGTTAATTGTCTTTTTAAGTAGAACCTTATTAAAAGACCAAATAGCTTCGCTTTCTGCGGTAATGTTGACATATTTATTGACTTTGATGCGAGTGTTACCGCTCATTTCTCAGTTAAATACTTTGCGTAGTAGTTTTGCGAATAATTCTAGTAGTGTAGATATCGTTTGTGATTTTCTCAGACGAGATAATAAACCGTTGATGGATGATGGAAATATTATCTACAAAAGTCTAGAAAAGGGAATACATTTCAATCGAATATCTTTTGGTTATCCTGGTCATGAAAAACTGGTTTTGAGGGATGTCGATGTATTTTTACCCCGGGGTAAAACTTTAGCCCTAGTTGGTGGTTCTGGTGCGGGAAAATCAACCCTTGCAGATTTATTACCCAGATTTTATGACCCAATTTCTGGCAGTATTGAAATTGATGGTACAGATTTACGCAAGTTTAATTTAACATCATTACGGAAAGCAATGGGTATAGTTAGTCAAGATACTTTCTTGTTTAATGATTCGGTACGAAATAACATTTCTTATGGCAAACCTGAAGCTAGCGAATCAGAAATTATTGCGGCAATAAAACAGGCAAATGCTTACGAATTTATTACTCAATTACCCCAAGGATTAGATACATCAATTGGCGATCGCGGTGTGATGTTATCTGGTGGACAACGGCAAAGATTGGCAATTGCCCGTGCTTTGTTGCAAAATCCGGAGATTCTGATTCTTGATGAAGCTACCAGTGCCTTAGATACGGTTTCCGAGCGTCTTGTGCAAGAAGCAATCGACGATTTAAGTCGCGATCGCACAACTGTGGTAATTGCTCACCGTTTGTCTACGGTTCAAAAAGCCGATCAAATCGCTGTGATGGATCAAGGAAGGGTAGTTGAGGTGGGAACCCATGCAGAATTGCTGGAAAAGGGTGGTTATTATACTCGACTTCATGGGATGCAATTTGGCGATCGGCAGGAAGAAAGTAGCAAACCTCGGCAAAATTTAATTCGTATTTCCCACGAAATCCGTACTCGATTAAATTCAATGATGGGTTTTCTGCGTTTATTAATTGATGACATGGCAGATAATTCTCAAGAGCGACTGGAATTGATTGATGAATCTTATAAATCTGCCTTTAAAATTCTCAATATCGTTGAAGTTTTCGATGATATTATCAAATTGCAAAAAACTTGGCAGTCTGTAGCAGTTGGTGGTGAAAATAGCTGTAAGGAACTGCAAAATCAAACTTTTTCCCAGGTTTCTGCTGAGTTTCATACCCATTTAAATCATATTCTTTCTTCGTTAAAGGTACTTACGGATGATTTTGTGGAAAATATAGAAGAGCAAAATCAATTAATTTCTAATGTTTATAAGTCATCTGTATGTTTACTAAATGAATTAGAAAGTTTTGAAGATATTATTAAACCTTAAATTCATGAATTAATTTAATTTAATTCATAAAATAATATGAAAAAAAAAGCCGATAAAAAACACTATATTTTCTTCATTAATGAAGAATTACCAAAACCGGAAGCTCATTTAGTCCAATCGACAAATTCCGCGAATGCTGCCGCCAATTTAGGATATTTGACGGTATTAGTATATCCCCATAAAAGCATAGATTGTTTTAATCCTGTAAATATAGCTCGTCCTTTTCACCCCCAAAGCACACCTATAGAACTTGTTAAATATTACAATCTTCATGACAAGCTAAAAACTTCTAAATTAGCAATACCTTGGTTTAGCGATCGCATCAAAAATAAGTTTGCTAGTAAGTTCACAAGTTCTAACACTATTGCGACAAAATATTACTTTCCCATTCACATATTCCCGAAAACAAAACTAGTTCACAGTCGTAACTGGAATTTCATCAAAGCTGCAATTCAAAATGGTGTTCCGGCAATTTACGAACACCACCACCACGAAGATAAAAAATTTGAACCAGAAATTGTCAACCATCCTCTGTTTCAAATTTCTATAACCGTAGCAGATACCATTCGTGAAACCATGATTCAACATGGAATGCCACCGGAAAAAGTAATTAAATTACATAACGGATTCAATCGTTTATTTATGGAGCGACAACCAGAAAAAGCCGCAGAATGGCGTGAAAAGCTATTAAAAGATGGTCGAGAACAACTTATAGTTTATGCGGGAGCGCTGCGTCAATTCAAAGGAATTGATATTTTGATTGATGTTGCCAAAGAAATGCCTAATATCCAATTTGTCTGCGCTGGTGGTAACGAATCGGAGGTTGCCAACTATCAAGATTTAGCACGAGAAAAGCAAGTTAATAATATTAGTTTCCTTGGCTACATTCTCCATGAAAATTTAGCATCCTTACTCCAAGCAGCCGATATTTTAGCTCATCCCCATTGTTTAGGAAATGCAGCAACTTTTACATCTCCATTAAAACTTTTCGATTATTTTGCCTCTGGAACCCCAATTATTTCAACAGAAATTCCCTCACTCATGGAATTCAAAAATACAAACGCGATCGCAGCTTGGTGCGAACCTGATAATCCAATTGCTTTTGCAAATGCTTTACGGCAAGTTTTAGCAACCCATCCCCGCAAAATCAACGGATACACCAATATTATTGAGTTTGCTCAACAGTTCTCTTGGGAAAATAGAGCCGCAAAAATCCTTAGTTACGTCGATAAATCTTTCCATCCACTTTTGATTGCTGATTCCTAATTAATAATTACTTATTCCTAGATATTGATTGCTGATTTTTGACTCCTGATTACTGACTCCTGATTACTTACTCCTGATTACTGACTCCTGATTACTGACTCCTGACTCCTAACTCCTGATTACTGACTCTTGATTACTGACTCCTGATTACTGACTCCTGATTACTGACTCCTGACTTCTAATTCCTAATTCCCAAAATGACTATAAAAACTGTTGGTATGATTAGTAGCTATAGCGCTCTCGAAAAAAGAGCAGATTGGCTATGGCAACAAACTCCCCATCCTTTCGGTACTTGGGGTAATATCCAAATCAAAACTGCTGCATCAAAACCTGATTTCTTGTTAATGTATCAGTTTGATTTTCCCCAACCTCAACAACCCAAATCTTGGTTGAATAAACTTCGTAAACCCCAATCAAAACCAGAACAAAATATTCCATCCCTATTACGTAAAGTTCCTCAAGAACGGATTATTTATCTCCTACGAGAACCACCCCTTGATGAAATTGTAGAACTCAACAAACATAATTACCAAAAAGCCCAACAGTATTGCGGATACATATCTGGTCCAGATGATTTTGCTCCTACACCTAATTATATGCCAGCAATTTGGTATCACTCAAATACCTTTCAAGACTTAGATAAATTACCACCTCCAGAAAAAATTGCACCCTGTAGTTGGATAACTTCCGGTATTAACCGCACAGAAAATCATCGTCAGAGATTACAGTTTTTAAAATCCTTACAAGAAAACGAAATCAAGTTTGATTTGTATGGACGTGACTTACCAAATTGGTCAAATCCTTCTGGAGAACTAGGTAATAAATGGTACGGAATGGCTCCATATTATTACAACTTATCAATTGAAAACTATGCTGATAATGATTGGTATGTAAGCGAAAAACTCTGGGATGCACTATTAGCATGGTGTTTGCCCATCTACTACGGTGGTTCTGCTGCCGACAAATTATTACCACCTGGTAGTTTTTTACGATTACCTAGTTTAGATGAAAAAGGAATTGCCTACATCAAAGAAGTCACCGCAACACCTGATGCATGGTATGAAGCAAAAGATGCGATCGCAGAAGCGAGACAAGTGATTTTGCATAAACTCAATCTCTTAAATTGGCTATCTGATTTTGTTGCTAAATTTTAGTATTTTTAAATTTAGATTCACACTCATTTTTGATGAAAGTTTGAGTAAACTATGAATGGTATTTGTACTTTAGGAAATGATTATGTATATGACCAATTAGTGGCTTTACTTAATAGTATTGATGCTATTTTAGGTTCGGATATTCCTGTCTGCATTTATCCATTTGATGAGCAGATGGAGAGAGTTAAAGCAGAAATTTATCAACGTCCCAACGTATTTATTTACGATAATCAAGAGTCGATTAATCGTTGGGACAAATTTATGCTCGAAGCTAGTTCTGCGAGTATGAATCGAGAGAATTATCGCATCTACGGTGGTCATCGTCGATTTTGTGCTTTTGATGGACCTTTTGATAAATTTATTTATCTAGATGCTGATACTTTGGTGATGAATTCGTTAGATTTTGTCTTTGATAAATTGGATAAATATGATTGTATAACATATGATTTCCAGTTTAGACATCCGGAAAAAGTTTATAATACAAAGTCGCCAAAATTACTCAAAGTATTTGATAAAATTCGCCTACATAATGAAATATTCTGTTCGGGTTTTTTTGCTTCAAAGCAAGGTTTATTTAATCAAGAAAAATTAGAAAAGTTATTAACTTATTTAAGAAATGGAGAAAAAGAAATACTCTACCCGAAAGGAGACCAGCCAGTTGTCAATTATATGTTTATGAGGTCAGAAAAGACTATTTGTAATCTTTCCCATCATTTACCAACAAGTGAAATAACAGGTTGCTGTGTAACATCAGCACATTTTGAAGAAAGAGAAAAAATCTTGTACGACAAAGGTAATCGACTAACCTACTTACATTACATTGGTATCGATCCAAAAACAACTCAAGCAGTATGTAGTGGAGAAAATATTGAATTCCCCTACAGAAATTTATTCCTCCATTATCGCTACTTAAGAGAGCCAGAAAACCGTCCTCTTTTCACAACTCCTGGACGATATCATCTGCCTCCAACACCAAACCTATGGACAAGAGCATTAAGAAGACTAAAACTAGTTAATCAAGGATAACTATGATGAATCGAGGTATTTATATAGTCGGAAATGATCGCGTCATGGAAAATGCGATCGCATTACTCAACAGTATTCGTCGTTATGATAAGGAAGTTCTAGTTTACCTGATTCCATTTAATGACGACTATCAGCAAATTGCTGAGGTATTGACTACTGTACATAATGTGCAGATTTTCCCTGATTTAGATTTACTTTCGCAATTTACTCAGAAAATAGGTGAGATTTTTCCTCCAGATTTCTTAGCTTTGCCAAATAAAATGCGAAAATTAGTAGCATGGTTTGGTCCTTTAGATGAATTTATCTATATTGACACCGATATAATTGTCTTTGAAAAAATTGCCGATAACTTAGATAAACTTGTAGAATTTGACTTTCTTTGCTGCGATTACCACCATAAAAGTGAGGGTTTACGTAATATATTTGCCCCTCTGGTAAGAGAAAAAGAAATTTTTACAGAAGCTCAACTTCAAGATGTATTTAATAGTGGTTTTCTCGCTTCCAAAAAAGGTTGCATCACCGAACAAATGATGGAAGATACATTGCGTGAATGTGCCACACACAAAGAATATTTTGACTTTTCTTGTGGAGTAACAGACCAACCTATTCTCAATTATTTAATTCTCAAACTAATAGATAAACGCTGCAATTTGGTAAGAACGATAGGTGGAGAAGCGGGAAGTTGGGCAGGTTCTCCCCATTTTCAAGAAAAGGACTTTATCCTCTTTGATAATAACCAACAATTGAAGTATGTCCATTGGGCAGGAATGAAGATGAAACCCGGTACTCCCTACTACAAATTATGGGAACATTATCGTTATTTGCATGAACCAAAACGTCCCTTGTTACAAAGGCTTCTTTCCCGTTAATAACCTTAAATAATTTTAATTAATAGCTGCACTTTTTGCCAGGAGAATATTAATGAAGAATGGTATTTATACACTCGCTAATGATGTTGTTTATGACCAACTGGTTGCTTTATTAAACAGCATAGAAGTTAATGCTGGCAGAGAAATCCCGGTTTGCGTAATTCCCTACGATAATCGTCTGGAAAAAGTGCGGGCTGAAATTGCGACGAGAAACAACGTTACACTTTTTGAAAATAATAGTTCGATTAATCGCTGGGAAGACTTTAGTACTCAAGCTTGGAAATCACACCATCGGGCACAAAAAGCTTGGCAAACCAAAGGTTTACCCCCTGTGTATCGTTTAGCAATGCACCGAAAGCTTTGTGCTTTTGATGGTGATTTTGAGAAATTTATTTACTTCGATGCTGATACATTACTTATAGGTTCTGTGGATAATGTATATCAACAATTAAATACCTATGATTGGGTTGCTAATGATTTTCAATACAAATCAGATTTAAAATATATTTTTGATGGTCCACCAGAACTATTAGAACAAGTTTTTGGGCAAGAAAAATTAAAGTCGGGAATATTTTGTGCGGGTTGGTTTGCAGGTAACAAAGGTGTTTTTAATGAGGCAAGATTAGAGAATATTCTCAATCAATTAAAAGCTGGTGAAGCTGATGTTATGGCTTTGGGAGGACCAGATCAATCTTTATTTAACTACATGGTTTTGCGTAGTGACATATCTTATTATAACTTCTGCTATGATAACTTAGAAAATACACCTGGTAATCACTGGTCATCTAATTTTACAGAGGTAGAGAATGTTTTATATGACCAAGGAAGACGACTTACTTACTTACATTATATGAGTGTTCCTTCATCAAAATTTACCAGTCTTTGTCAGGGAGAAGATGTTGATATTCCTTACAAAGAAATATTCTTACATTATCGCTATTTGAAGTCACCAGAATCAAGACCAAAAGTATTTACTCAACCCAGTTCATTCGCAAAACTACAAAAATCTACCAGTGATTTTGTCAGCCAAAAAGCTAGTAATATCATGCATAAATATCGTCAATTGCAAAATCTTAAAAATCTCTAATACAAATTATCTGTAAGACTATCGTCTGTGAAAGCTGAAGTCGTCTCTACAAGTAGTGTTCTCTTTCACATAGGCAAAGCTAGTTTTCCTTTAAAGGTATAGAGCAGACGATTATATAAATTGGAAATTTATTATCCGCATATCTGCATCAATAAATATGCATTAATTAAACATTGATAAAGCCTTTGCGATCGCATATCTTTTATCGTGGTAAATTTAACGCTGGTAGGCTTATGTTTAAATGAATAAATGTTAGATTGTAAATCAAAATAACTAGGCTTATCACTTATCAGTTAAGATAATCAAAATAGTGCCGGGAAAATATTTTTCAATATCCTTTGCCAACAATCAAGCCAAATAACGGTAATTTTTCCCAAAAGCGATCGTACAAAAACAAAACTTTTTTGGTTTAAATTCATAATTATTCCCTACATTTTATCTTGGGTTATATTTTTTAAGCAGTAAAAATGTAAAAAATACAGAGTATGTTTTTCAAACCCTGTATTTCGGATGATATGAAAAACTAAAGTTCTTCAATAGATATTATGCTGAATTATTAATTAAAGTCTATAATTTGGCTTTAAAATCAAAGCTTACAGACACTTGTAGCCTCAATTTTAAAACTCAGCTTCAAACGAAACCTTAGAACAGTTATTCTTATTGTTCGGCAATAGTTTCAAGCTTATTTACAGACGTAATTAGCATACTAGATACTGAAGAACCAAAACTAATTACATCTAACGTATTACATTGAATCTAAATCTAAAGAACTCATACCCCGACTTTCCACAAAAGTCATCATACTACCAAGTTGGAACCACATCAGCAAACAAGTCAGTAAAGAAATTGGTAATCCAATCGCAAATGCCAGAAATGGGGGAAAGCCAAAAATTTCTAAACCCGAAACTAGAAATGAAACTAAACCAATAGTCACTCCCAAAAAAGGAAACAATAAAGGCTTTTTAGTTAAACTAGTGCCGGAATTTTCTGCTCCTTCACGCTGCCATTTAGCAACTACATCTCTCAAAGTTCCAGCGAGTGCCGCACCTGATGTTATAGCCGCAAATAAGCCAATTGCAAGTATGATATAAGGCGGTTCTTGGGGAAAATAATACATGGGCTACTCCTTTTCGCTTAAATTAAAAATCTTAATTAATTTTGCTTAATCTTGCTTAATATATAGTCGCACGTGTCGGTACAGAAAAGCAAAGTCCATACTCCCAAACACTCACTTACAAATTAGGTTTAAAAGCAAAAAACGGGCAAGATACCCGTTCCACAATCTACTTACTTAAAATAAGTTTTAATTTTGACTATTGTATTCATTCCCAACAAACACAGACAGAAACGAGGCTTTAGGTAAAATCGCCGCAACACTCTCACGGGATAATTCTGTAAACAAGCCAATTGCCGCAGTTAATAAACGATTTGGCTGCAAGTCATCCTTAACCAGATTCCATAACCTCTGCACTTCTTCAGTATGCAAACGGTCATCTTCCGTCAGTGCTAATACTAACTGTTGCCGTAAAAATTTACCCTCATCGGAAAGCAAAAACTGCAATCCCAGTTGTGCTGTCGGCAAAACATCAAAACTGCGATCGGTGCGAGCAATGCTAATCAAATTTTCCAATCGGTCCCATTGGAATTTATCATTCTTGAATAGTATATTTAGCAAACGTCGCCGCAGTTGGGGAGATTCTCCATTGAGCAAACGTCTAGCAATATAAGGATAAGCCACCTCAATAATTTTAAAATTCGTGTTGAGACTCAGAGCAATCCCTTCTTGAGTGATTAGGGAGCGAATTATGAGCGCAAACTTAGCCGGAACTCGGAAAGGATATTCATACATCAGTTCTGAAAATTCGTCGGTAATAGTTTTAAAGTTGAAATCACCAACGTTTTTACCGATCGCATCCCCCAAAACTTTTTCGAGTGCGGGAATAATTGGATAAATATCGATGTCAGGAGTCAAAAAACCCAACTTGACAAAATCTTTCGCCAATTCCAAATATTCTTTATTAGTAAGATGTACAACCGAATCGACCAGTGTTTCCTTGGTGTGTTCGTCGAGTTGATCCATCATCCCAAAATCGATGTAAGCCATTCTGCCGTCTGGCATGGCAAACAAATTACCGGGGTGGGGGTCAGCATGGAAAAATCCATGTTCCAGCAGTTGTTGCAACCCAGATGTTACAGCAATTTGGATAATTTCTTCCGGGTCTAAACCAGCTGCGCGAATTCTCTTCGTGTCGGTAAGTTTAAAACCTTCAATCCACTCCAAGGTAAGAATGCGATTAGTAGTATAGCGCCAATAAATGGCGGGAACCTTAACTTGAGGGTGGTTACGGAAATTCTTGGCGAATTTCTCCGCATTGCGAGCTTCATTGAAGTAGTCAATTTCCTCAAATAACTTAGTGCCAAACTCGTCAACAATTAACGTCAGGTCGTGCCCCAAATTCAAAGGTAACCAAGGTGATAGCCAATCCGCAGCCCATCGCATCAAATAAAGGTCGAGGGTTAGGGTTGGACGTAGGTTCGGGCGCTGAACTTTGACCGCGACTTCCTCACCTGTGAGTAAACGACCCCGATAAACTTGACCGAGACTGGCTGCGGCAACAGGTGTCGGTGAAAGTTCGCTAAATACGGACGCGATCGCACATTCGAGTTGAGTTTCAATCAGGTGATAAGCGATCGCACTGTCAAAGGGTGGTAACTGGTCTTGGAGTTTGATCAGCTCTTCCAAAAAGTCCTTACGGATCAAGTCGGGACGTGTCGAAAGCGCTTGACCAACTTTAATAAATGTTGGACCTAAGTTAGTCAACATTTGTCGCAGTTGGATTGCTCGCTTCTGCCTATTTTCCTCAACTCGATTAAACCACTCGTCCCACTTTAAACCGAAGAAAAACCCAGCGAAAAACCAAATAATTTTTATCGTCCGTCCCCATACGAGCCAAGGACGAAACCGATAATGACGCGCGATCGCATCCGAACTATAACGATTTAGCTGAGTAGGTTGATACTGACCCACGCCTAAACTTACCTCTGAACCCAATATGTTTACTTTTGTTTTTTATCCGAATTCCATCTACAAAAACAGAATACTGATAACCTTTATCTAAAAAACAATTCAAATATATGTTTTTCCGGGGAGTACTCGTACTCAATCTTGCCGTTCTTACCCTCCGGGGTTTATATATCTTTTTCTTAATTATAGTTTATATAAGTACAACTTTTGCTAGATTGACAAAGGTTGAATCCAAGCAATGAATTTGCTCGAAGCTAACAAGCAAGATCACATTTTCAGCTATATGGGAACAGTGTTTGCGGAGCTACGAATGTTGGCGAAGTTGACTCTAAACTTTAGTTAAAGTAAAAATGTTTTAATAAAACAAAATGGTTCACAAAGTTAAAATTTTAAACATTTCTTAATACTTTGTGAGATATTTGGTAGTGATAATTTGTAATGCTTATGGTTGCGATAAGTAAGTACTTGACATAAACCTCATCCATGTTGAAATCTGGAGTTTTTCAGCAAACCCCAAGTAACTAAGGTGAAAACCCTATATTTGGGTTTCCTGTCCCTACTATTGCATCCGATCGATAGTGCGATATTGAATAGCCTCAGCAACATGATGGGGCTTTAAATCCTCATCTCCAGCCAAATCTGCAATTGTTCGAGCTACCTTGAGAATGCGATCGCTTGCTCTTGCGGATAAACCTAATTTATTAATCGCAGTTTCTAATAATTTTTTACTTGTCTCATCTAACTTGCACCACATACTCAAATGACGACTTTGCATTTGAGCATTACAACCCACATTTTTTTCCCGTTCAAACCTTTGGGCAGCCATCTCCCGCGCCTTAATTACCCTTGCCCGCACATTTTCCGAAGCTTCTCCCTTGGCTTGCTGGGTAATTTCCTCCGGTTTCAACCGATTTACAGCGACTTGCAAATCAATTCGATCCATCAATGGACCCGAAAGCTTCGCCCAATATTGTTCCCGTTGCCTGGGGGAACAACTGCAAGCTTGGATTGTATCGCCATAATAACCGCAAGGGCAAGGATTTGTACTGGCAACTAAAGTAAACTGTGCTGGAAACGTCACAGACTGCTTAGTTCGGGATATCGTCACATAACCATCTTCCAAAGGTTGCCGCAAAAACTCCAACACATCCCGCTTAAACTCCGTCAGTTCATCCAAAAAAAGAATCCCATGATGTGATAAAGAAATTTCACCAGGACGAGGTATACTACCACCACCAACCAAAGAAGGACCAGAAGCCGAATGATGGGGACTTCGATAAGGGCGATCGCGCACCAATGTACCCCGATTTTTCAACAAACCAGCCACCGAATGAATCCGCGTCACCTCCAAAGCTTCAGCAAAGGCAAGCGGTGGTAAAATCCCCGGTAAACGTCGAGCCAGCATGGTTTTTCCACTCCCTGGAGGACCGACAAAAATCAAGTTATGTCCCCCCGCAGCCGCAATTTCTAAGGCTCTACGGGCATGAACCTGTCCTTTTACTTCTTTTAAATCCATACCATTGGTTAATAGATGGTTCTGGATATCATGACTTGGCTGGCTCAATTCTACAGGTTTATACCGCACCGGATTACTGAGAAAATCCGTAACTTCCAATAAATTTCTGAAACCGTAAACCTCCAACCCTTCCACCACCGCAGCTTCCTGAGCATTATCAGCAGGTACAACCAAACCAGTAATTCCCATTTGTTGAGCCGAAGCTGCAATGGGTAATACCCCCGCAACTGGACGCAAGCTACCGTCTAAACTAACTTCACCCAAGAATAAATAATCACCCAATAAATCGGCATTAACCTGTTCTGTCGCTGCCAAAATACCGATACTGATAGGTAAATCAAAACAAGGTCCCTCCTTCCGCAAATCAGCAGGAGTGAGATTAATTACAATTTTTTTCATCGGGAAGGCAAACCCGGCATTTTTCAAAGTTGCTCGAACCCGTTCCTTTGATTCTTGAATTGCCGCATCCGGTAAACCTAAGATGACAATTCCCGGCAAACCACCAGATACATCGACTTCCACACCCACTTTTACCGCATCAATTCCAACTATCGATGCACTCCAAACCCTTGCTAACATTTTGATATAAAACCTTAATTATAAAACTTTAGATTCATCAATTTTATGAACCAAAAGTTATATTGTCTTGCTGATTCCTACCCAAAAAGAATAAAATTTCGATGTATTTTTGAGTTTTTGATTAATCTAGGGGACTACGGAGGTGTGGTATCGGGCATCTGCTGGTCACGAAGCTAATTCACAGTTGATGAAATTCAGCGCGATCCTTCAAAGTATACTAAAAACGGTTTGGAGGTTTTGAAGACATTGGAGGCTGGCAAAAACAACGAACCAGTTTAAAATAGTTAAAACACCTGATGTAAAGGTGTTTTTTGATTCTGAATTTTTTGATTATTATTATTTAGATAATGAAAATTTTCTTTTTAGACCAGAGTGGCAAACCTGGTGGAGCGGAATTATGTTTAATCGATATTGCCAAACCTTACCGCGATCGCTGCTTAGTTGGTTTATTTGCAGATGGTTCATTTCGCGACTTACTCGAACAAAATCAAATTCCCGTACAAATTCTCACAAACCAAGAAATTCAAGTTCGCAAAGAAAGTAATTTAACCCAAGGATTAGCAAGTTTAACCCAACTTGCTCCCCTAATTACCAAAGTCGCAACAATTGCTCGCGAATACGATATCATCTACGCAAATACCCAAAAAGCCTTAGTCATCGGAGCATTAGCAAGCTTTCTCAGTCGTCGTCCATTAGTTTACCATTTACACGATATTCTTTCACCCGAACACTTCAGTAAAACCAATCGTGCGATCGCAGTTAATCTAGCTAACCGTGCTTCATTAATAATTGCTAATTCCCAAGCCAGTAAAGCTGCTTTTATTGAAGCTGGTGGAAAAGCAAATATTGTCGAGGTTGCTTATAATGGCTTTGACTCAAATTTATATCAAATTAGTGCAGATAAAATCACCCAAATTCGCCAAGAATTAGGATTTACAGACAAATTTATTATTGGACACTTTAGCCGTCTTTCTCCTTGGAAAGGACAACATATATTAATTGAAGCACTAGCAAAAACTCCCGAAAATACCACAGTTATATTAGTGGGAGATGCATTATTTGGCGAACAAGATTACATATTAAAATTACATCAACAAGTTGCAAAATTAGGTTTAGAAAATCGCGTTAAATTTCTCGGTTTTCGTACCGATATTCCCGAATTAATGTCAGTTTGCGATTTAATTGCCCACACATCCACCGCAGCAGAACCATTTGGTCGAGTTATAGTCGAGGGTATGCTGTGTGGAAAACCTGTAATTGCAGCAAAAGCTGGTGGTGCAACGGAAATAGTAGAAGATGGGATAAACGGTTTTTTGGTGACACCAAATCAACCCCAGGAATTATCAGAAGTAATTACTCAATGCGTCACAGAAATAGATAAAACAAAGATGTTAGCCACAAATGCGCGAATAAGTGCGATCGCGCGTTTTGATGTCGAAGTTATTAATAGGCAAATTGATGAATTCTTATATCGTTTGGCAGACAAGAAATAATTAGAATTGTCTAGAATTAACGTAAAATTAATCAGCTAAGGTATCCGATCGAGATTACAAATTAAATAATTGCGCGTGTAGCTTCGGCATTTTGCGCTCAAACGTTCCGTTCGCTTGCGATAAAATGTCAACCCTGCTATTTGCTCGACGAAAATCCAACCTTGCTGTTCTAAATGAAGCTTTAAACCAGATAATTTCCGAACTAAAAATCTTTGTTTATTGCCAGCTATCGCAGTAATTTTTGTCTGATTAAACTGCATTTGCATTGCTGCTTTAATAATATTCAATGTATCGGGTTCTTGAGTTAAAGCACTGCCAAAGTTGAACAGGAAAATTAACGCGATCGCACCACAAAATAGAGCAATTAATCCAGTTGCTTTAGTTATCAGAGAAGTTCGCGATTTCATGATGCAAAACTGTATAATTTGTGAAAAATATCATTAAAAAATAAATCTAAATATCAGAATTGGCAAGTTACTAACGTTACCAATATAAAAGAATGACAGTAATTTCAGCTTTAATCATTAATCTCAAAATCAACATTATCGTAAATATCAGCTAACGGAATTTCAAAAGGAATCGATGTCAGCGAAATTGTTTCATTCTCATTTTCGTATTCCGAAAAAATCCATTTATTATTGTCAGTCTTAGAATACTGCTCCACATGCATTGTATATTGGTCGATTAAAATATATTCTTTAAAACTCGAAATAGTCCTATAAGCGGCAAATTTTTCATCGCGATCGTTACTCTTAGTCGAGTTTGATAATACCTCAGCAATCATAACTGGATTAATAATTGTATCCCTACGTCCTTCTTGTAATTCGATTGGTTTTGCAACTACCATTACATCGGGATAGGTGAAAATTTTCTTGTCGGGAATCCACAATCTTTGGTCTGTAACAAATACACGAAATGGTTGACGCTTCAGCGTAAAATTAAGCCCTGCATAAAAATTACCAGCAATCTGATTGTGATTTGGTGTTCCACCTGCCATGAGAATAATTCTACCATCTATATAGTCGTTGCGTTCTTGGGAATTTACCTCGACTTCTAAATACTCTTCAGGTGAGTAATAACGCTGTTCTTGTGCGATGGTCATAGATTTTCTTCCATTCCTACGCTTGCGAATAATTAATTAAATTTACTAGATTAATTATAAATCCCAATTATTTTGAAAGCTTTATTTTAACTGAAATTGAAGGAATAGCAAGATATAAATTCTCCCAAGTAATGTAAAAGGGGCAAGGATACCTAGCCCCTACGAATAATACCATCGATAATTAAATGAATTAAATCCTACAAACCAACTAATTCCCGCGATTCAAAATCGGTAAGTTGACTGGCAATATTTAACCTCGCTTCCAACTTGGCAACACTAAACTGATTTCGCAAATATTCCAAATGCGCGATCGCATTTGCTTTCTCTGTAATTAGCTGTATTTGAGTATCCACAGCTTTTTGATAATCCCGATCCACCAGCAGTACTTCAAACCGTCGGGATTTACGCTGGGCATCATTTCTCAAGTCAGTTTCAAACGCAGCAATTCTATCTGCATTCCCCTCAAATCGATTAACTTGTTGCTGTACTGCCATTAATTGCGAGTCAATTTCGTTTACCCTTTGGGCAGCTTGAAATATCACAGACGGGTAATGACTGAGTTGCATCATAAACGTAAATAAAGTAAGTAAATAGATAATGTTTCTTCGTATCAATTGATGAGACAATTAGTTGCGATCGCAAAACTCCTAAACAGGAACATTAAGAACGATTTTTCGCGATGCATCAGGGATGCCGCTTCGCGAGCGCAATTAGTACAAAATTGATACAATAGGTATGTAAACTAGCTTTCTTTCCTAAGCAGCTTCCCGATTTAAACTACTTCCAGCTTTCAGATGTTTTTCACTGGAATCCGCAACACTGAGAGTCAATTGTTCTACGTGGGGGGCAGCCGCTTCCTCTAATACCTTAATTTCAATATTGACGCTAACCAAATAACTTCCACCATCCGAACCAACCGCATCCGCAACCATCTTGGCAATATCCGGACGCTTCGCAGTCAATGGGTCGCGTAATATACATCTATCCCATTCATGTTTCGCTGTGGGATTCAGGTTGAGAATGTAGTGCTTCATCATTGGTCTAACCCTCGCAATGGCTCTAAAAAAGATTCTTATCTAGCCGTTTTGCTTTATCGGCTTTGAGATGCTTACCTTCTTATTATAGTACAATTGTACCTTATTGTGTGTGAAGATTTGGAAATGTCATGAGTTAAGTACTTTCCGTAGGATTTCGCTAAATAATTAAGCTTTGATGAAGTTAGTTAGGATTTCTAGGTAATTGAGCCTAAAGTTACCGCAAAATAACGAAAGATGAGATTGACAGAACCGTGGGTAAAAAGTCAAGCTAGTACGGGAAGTGCGAAAAGAAAATTAAAACAATCATTTCATTGTTCCATTTTTTGATTCGTGACCAAAAATAATGGGATACAAGCCCCGTCCTTTTAGGACGGCTTTTCGACAATTTCGAGTATAATTTGAATAGTCGCCAGTAGGGCATTGGGAGACTTTAAACGGACAT
>JAAUPE010000267.1 GCA_012034595.1 Calothrix sp. CSU_2_0
ATCATTGTTGAGAATTTTGACGAATTCGGGAGCATATTTGGCACCTGCTTCCCCTAAATTGACCAAAGCGATCGTGCATAACTGCGAATATTTGCATCAAGCTTGTCATTGTTGAGGATTTCGGCGAATTCGGGAGCAAATTTCGCCCCAGCTTCCCCCAAATTCCCCAAAGCTTGTGCTGTCTTAGAGCGAATCTCGTCATCAACCTTGTTATTGTTGAAGATTTTGAAGAGTTCGGGAGCATATTTGGCACCTGCTTCCCCTAAATTCCCTAAAGCGATCGCGGTATCATCGCGAATATGTGGATTAACCTTGTCATTGTTGAGGAATTTGAGAATGTCGGGAGCGTATTTGGCACCTGCTTTCCCCAAATTACCCAAAGCTTTTGCTGCACTAGCACGAACACCTTCATCAACCTTTTCATTATTGAGGATATTGGCAAGTTCGGGAGCGTATTTGGCACCAGTTTCCCCCAAATTTCCCAATGCCCTCGCTACATAACCGCGAAGATTTGCATCAACTTTGTCATTATTGAGGATTTGGGCAAATTCGGGAGCGTATTTAGCACCTGCTTCCCCCCAAATTCCCTAAAGCTTCTGCTGCATAACCGCGAGACACTACATCAATCTTTTTATTATTGAGGGATTTGAGGATGTCGGGAACGTATTTAGCACCAGCTTCCCCTAAACTCCCCAAAGCTTTTGCTGCACTAGCGCGAATATCATTCCCAATAGTGACGCGAGCAGATGAATCAACCTTTTCATCGTTAAGCCTCTTCACTGCCTTCTGGGCAATACTTTCTGCTTTCTGCTTATCGAAATTCTTAAGTTCGTATTCACCTAACTTCCAAAACCCAAGTCCCTTTACCTCGTCGTAACCATCATCCAGCGCTGCAATAATCCCATTTATCTGCCAATCTTGCGGCTTTGGCTTGGGTGGTTCCTTCGCACTTACCCAGGGGGAAGCGAGGAAAAACACCAGCAATAAGGTTAGGGGAAACAGTAGAAATGGCGAGGGTTTGCGGCGTAGTTTGAGCATAATCGCGGAGATGGGAATGTAAAAATGATACTAAATCTCTGCGACTTAGATACATGAAGGAAATATGAAATTTCGGATTAATGCTGAATTGACCTCTCCCTGGTTTGCGCTAATGCTTAAACCTGTCCCTCCCCTGCGAGGAAAAGATGGAAAATCTGGAAGTCTTATTTTTTCGTTTTAATTTAGGTTAGTCATAGGGGCAGGGAAACCCTGCCCCTACAATACTGTGTGCTAAACTTATTTTCTCTGAAAAATGAAACAGCCCTGCGAGGGGAGGGCTGTCTAAAATTTGGTTATTTTCTGACAGGTTTAATAGGATAAAAATCCTGTTCCCTGCTCGCGAGCGGTTCTTATTAAACTCCGCTTGTTTTCAACACGTCGCTCATGGTTGCACAGTAATTTGGTAAACCGTAAGTCGCAGGATTCACGGCATCTTTATACACAAAATGACGATAATCCATACAAAAACGACTCCAAGCATCCATTTGAATCCGAAATACGCTAATAATTACATTTGCCAAACCGACAGATAGGGGAACGCGGAAATATATTTTTTTGCCAAAATATGCGCTGAGTTGCTCTATTGCTTGGTTTGCGGTGATTTTATTCTGTCCTAATACCAAATAACGATTGTCTTCTGGGGGATTGTCGATTAAATGTCTGACTACCGTGGCAATATCTCGACTGTGGATGAAGTGAAAACTTCCGTCAGCTTTGAGAAATTTGATAATATCAACGTATTTTGATACCTCCGGAATTCCAGAAGTGATGTGAGATACAGGTTTTGTCTCATCTCCACCTAAAACTAAAGTTGGGAAAACCGTAGTAATTTTAGATGCGATCGCTAATTGAGATTTTTGCTCTAAACATTGATATTTGGAGCGAATGTAATCAATGCCAAATTCCCCAGCTTCGGGAAGGGGTTGATTCTCGCGACTCAATACGCTAGCTGTGGAAAAATAAATTACCTGCTGGCATTTTTCCGCATCCAACAGGTTCATTAATTCCAGAGTTTTATCAACGTTAATTTTAAATGTATTATCTCCACCCCAAGCGGTTGCCGTGAGAACTGCGACATCGATGGTTTTGAGTAAATCGGCAAATTTCTCGATTTCCAACATATCACCTTCCAATACGGTGACATTGGGACGCTTATTTGTATCGACTTTGAGCTTATCGGGATTTCTGACTAATAAAAATAATTCGTGTTCGGTTTCATTAATCAATTGTTCGCTAAGGTAATGTCCAACACAACCACTAGCACCTGTTACAAATATACGTTTTTTAGATATGAAATTAGACATAGAAATAAAAAATGGGAATTAGGAAATAGGAGTTAGGAGTTTAGCGAAAAGTTCCGATTGCAGTCAAGACAAAGAACAATTAGATGTAACAAATAGTACCCCTGTGGGTATCCTCAATGGGCGATCGCGTTAGACAGAATAGTAGGGCATTGAGTAGTTGATTAAGTAGTGCATTGAACATTACATCCAAACCAATGCAATTCACCCAATAAGGAGTCTAACGTAAATTATGGAAATTTCTACCTTTGAATTGTTGGTCAAACGTATTGCACCAGTACCACCAGCACCTGTTGATGTTGCTAGACGGGTAGTTCAGGGTTATTTTCTCACAATTACTAACCTCGAATCGCGAGATTTGACCTTTAGAATTCGGTTTAATATTAGTAGACCAAATCCAGTTGATAGCGATCGCACGTTATTTAATAATGTCGATTTGTTATTTGATATTGCTGGAGCAAATAACGTAATTCCCCTATCTGGTAATGTCAATAGTACGGTTTTTGCTGGTTCGTTCCTATTACCTGCAAGACAAACCGCTTCCGTGCAATTATTACCTAAAATTGGTTTATTCTCAGCTGCAAACCCTGATTTTGAAGTGCGGGGTTTTGTGACTCTCACTTTACCGAGAATTCAAGGACAAGCCCAAAGTGTAACTCCTGTGCGGGTATTACTCAATCCCGAAATTCGCGGTACTTTCCTGCCGAATAATTTCCCTGGTGGTACAGGTGGAGATTTCGACCAAATCAATTATCCCTTGGTGGTTGCGACTGGTAAAGCCCTCAATGAAATTCCATCAGATTTCCCTATTTTGATTCCACCAATCATTCCACCCGAAATCTTACAACCATTAGCTCCAGAGACTGCGATCGCGCTTGAGGATTTGGATGATTTGGAAAAGGTACGGGGTTTAATTGAACTCATGGCTCAAATCGACAAAGATAGCAATAATTTACAACATTTGAGCGATGCTTTGTCTAAGTTAAATATTCCTATCCGTGTGTCTGCTAATTAATTGAATCACCAATCAAAATTGTGGACAATTTCGGAAAGTTAAATATCGATTCAATATAAATGTGCTGTTACTGTTACTTTTGCGATCTAAACCGATTAATTCAATCATAAGGGTGGGATTACCCCACCCCTACGTTTTGGTATATTGGGATTTTGTGCGATCGCTCGATCTATTTCGGGATATTTGAAGTCAAGCAACTGACATAAACGCTCTGGAGATGTGTTTGTATCTAATGCTTCTTCTAATTGTGTACAATACATCTTTTCGTTAAAGCGTTCGAGAAAATTTCAAGGAATCAAGCAATCTGAAGTGTAGATGGTTCGGGAATAGATTCCCCTTCTAATTGCCAAGCATCCAAATACATTTCTATCACTTCTTCCGCATTTGTAATCGCTTCTTCACGGGTTTTTCCGTGAGTACATGGCATAATAACGCGATCGCTAAATTCTGGGATGGTCACTAAAAAAAGTTCGTCTTTATCACTCCACTGCAAGATTACAGTATATCGATTCATAAGTCTTTATCCTCCCGTATCTCTTGGAGTTCAATTAATAATTTTTCTAACTGCTTCTCTAAATAGATTGGCACATCATCCCCATCTTTGCCCGGAATTGTTAATGTTTTCCTCAACAAAGGGTGTCTCCAACGTTCGTGACTGCCTTTTCCACGCTTTGGTAAATATATAAACCCTTCACGCTGAATTTCGGCTTTAAATTCTCTAAGCTTTCTTGGCATAACTAATTTGACATTTTTTCATATTCCCTATTCCAGCAACCAATTAAATAAACCTTCGATAGTCATGGTAGATTGAGAGTTTTGATATAAAAGCATATATATAATTCTTCTTCCATTGATTTCTTCAAAACCCAAAGGAACGCAAAGAAAAATCCCGCGTTCCTTCAATTAAAAAGCAACAAATTACACCGCAGTCAAACTCAATGCCTTCGCTGTTTCAAAGAAAAAGCGGACATTATCCTCAGGAGTCTCCGGTAAAACACCGTGACCAAGGTTAAGAATGTGACCCCAATTACCAGCCTTCCGCACCGTATCATAAATGCGATCGCGAATAAATTCCTGGGAACCAAACAACACACCAGGGTCTAAATTTCCCTGTACCTTCATGGTTTTACCAAGACGCTGACGAGCATCTGCCATATCCACAGTCCAATCTACAGAAATGATATCTGCACCCGATTGTCCCATCCGTTCCAAAACTCCCGCACAACCAGTAACCAATAAAATCAATGGAGTATCGGGATGGGTTTGTTTAACTTGTTCAAACACCATTTGTTGATAAGGACGGGCAAAAGTATCATAATCTTGGGGACTAAGCTGTCCTGCCCAAGAATCGAACATTTGCACTACCTGCGCTCCAGAGTCGATTTGATAGCGAACGTAGGTTGCGATCGCAGTCGCCAGCTTCGATAACAATTGATGTAAAATCGTCGGGTCGGAAAATGCCATATTCTTAATTACAGAATAGGTTTTAGAACCCTTTCCTTCCACAGCATAAGCCGCCAATGTCCAAGGTGCGCCAACAAATCCTAAAACAGTAGACTTATTGCCAACTTCCTGCCGTAATGCCCCTAAAATCGTTTTAATAAATGGCATCGACTCACTGGGTTCAAGAGGATATAAATTATCTACTTGTACTTGCGTGCGAATAGGTTGATGAATAATTGGTCCCTTTCCTTCGGCAATATCCATATCGATACCAATACCGGGAAGGGGAGTGACAATATCGGAAAACAGAATCACACCATCGGGTTGAAACGCTCTCCAAGGTTGTAAAGAAACCTCGATCGCAACTTCCGGAATTTCCGAGCGATCGCGAAAGGAAGGATATTTTTCTCTTAAATCCCGATAAGCTTTCATATATCGTCCAGCTTGCCGCATCATCCAAACAGGGGGACGTTCTACAACTTCACCACGAGCAGCCCGTAATAAGTGCGGCTCCGAAACGGAAATACCCATTAACAGTTCATCCTATATAACTTTTTTATCTCATTTTTTAGCTTACCGTTCAAAGCGCAAACGGAAAAGCAGAATCGCCAAAGGTAAATATTTATTTAGATTTAATGGGAACTAGCGAAATATTCCTTAATCTTTTCCAGGTCATATTCAACAAACAAAATATCAAGTAGGGGTAGGGTCTCCCTACCCTTACTCCCTACCCTTACCCATGATAGGGTTGGTAAATATGTATCTCCTCAATAAATCGGGGAAAGTAAGGACGCACTGTTCCAAGACAACCCCAGTTGGAGAATCATCGCTTTTTCATTGATAATCTTAGACAAAGAAGGAATTTCACAATTTTGACAAATGCGTG
>JAAUPE010000083.1 GCA_012034595.1 Calothrix sp. CSU_2_0
ATTCCCCCCTAAAACCAAACCCCGATCGCATAAGTGGTTACGCAAAATTAAATATATACTGCGATTGCTTCGTTCCTCGCAATGACGAGGGTTTGAGATTTTCGGAAAGTATAAATATTTTTGCACTACCACTTATCCCCACAAAACAAGCCGCGATAAGCAGAGCTTAATGCCAAGGGCATATCGCACTTTCCCAAAAACTCAAACCGCGATAAGCTCCCGCTTAATGCCGGAGGCATATCGCATATCCCCAAAAACTCAAAACGCGATTCCTGTGGATTAACGCATACCCAAAAAAACAAAAAGCGTAGACACAACGTGGTTTGTCGTCAGATTCGCATGGCTATACAGTCGATTGTGAAGATTTTGTTGGCTGTTTTTTGGGAGGTAAAGTTATTGAGTGTTTACCGCTTTCCGCTTGTCTTTTACGCCAATCTGCGAACATAGCTGCAACATCATAATTAAATGATTTGGCGTGGGCTTCGCGAAATTGATATATTTCTTCTAATACTTCATTCGTTAACATTCTATTCTCCTATCATTTCATAGGGGGTACAAATTGTTGGTAATTCATATCCAAATTCCGAACAAATCTGTGCAAGTTTTTTCTGGATATGGGCATTTGCAATGTGCTTACAATTCCAGGTTAACAAATAATCCATGCCGTGGACTGTGGCGATCGCAATATGAGCTGCATCGTTTGCGGCTTTGGGTGGAAGGTTTGTTTTTGATAAAAATTGAATTACAAGTTCTTGGGCAATTTCCGAGGGTTCTAATAATGTTATACCTTTTAACATTTCAAGTCTTTGATATGCAATTTCTGAGTCTCCCAATACGGCTTCGTCTAATACAATTTGTGAGGCGTAGAGGTCTAAACTTATGCGATAATTGTCCCACCAGTCTCGCGTGACTTCGATATTGGCTGCAAGTATCAGATTTTTGGTTGATCGCGCTGTTAAATAACCAAATATGCTTGTTTCAATGTAGGCTGTTTCGTTCATGTGGAACAATCTATTGACTTTCTAAATCTTAAATCAAATCAATCGAAAAAGCGATCGCAACTATTACATCTGTTGATACTTTAGAAAAATTGCGACAAGTCTATCAACCAGCAAGCGATCGCACACTCCAACAAAACCAAACCGCGATAAGCGCAGCTTAATGCCGGAGGCATATCGCATATCCCAAAACAACCGCGATAAGCGGAGCTTAATGCCAAAGGCATATCGCACTCTCACCAAAAACCAAACGCGATGCTCAAAGAACACTCCTGCGGAGTATCGCACCACTAAAGAATCCAAACAACCAAGTGATCCCAACACAAATAATTCACATCATCCAGTGATCGAGCAACATCATAGGGTAATGTCGGGAATATGTCTTGCACCATGAATAATACGTACAAGTTCGATCCCATCTTGAATCTCACGATAGAGAATCAAATAACGACCAACGGGAAAGTATCGTAGTTCTGGGGAAATATCTGGACGAGCTTGACCGAGTTTTGGATTTTCAGCTAGCATTTGACATTTTGCATCGATTCGATCGAGCAAATTATCTGCTGCTTCTGGATTTTCTGTAGCGATATAAATCCAGATTTCAATTAAGTCTTCTTCGGCTATCCGGGTACGGATAAGTTTAGTCACAGGAGATGCACCTTGTTATTGTCGGAATACTCACAATACTCAAATAAAATTTTTAGCTCAAACGTTTGCGTGCTTCTTGTTTGATCGCTTCAATATCGGTGTGTACTCCAGCACCACTGTCAATTCCTTGCTGCCAAAAAGCACGTAACTCTTCGATGTTCTGTAATTGCTGTAAGCGTTTCTGTTTCCAATCCCGCAATGCTTCGCGAATCACTTCGCTGCTGCTGGCATATTCGCCAGATTCTACCGATTGACGGACGAAAGCTGCTATTTCTGAAGTGAGGGCAATGCTGATTTTTTCAACGTTGGACATGAGTTTTATATGCTTTTACTCTAAAGTAGCAATTATTCCTACCAAAATTATAGCGTATTGCGATCGCACTACCAGGAAACCAAATAAGTGATAACTTTTGCATCAATCAAAGAAGTCCACTAGAATCTAAGGGAATGCTCAATTGTCGAGCAGCATCAATAAGTCCGCGATCAAGTGAGAGAAGATTTTCTATGCTGTGGTTGCGAGCGATCGCTAAATGTAGAGCGTCTCCTGCTCTCAATCCAGTTTCCCATTGTTGAATAAATTCGGCTGCGAGAATAAAATCAGCAGATGTTACTGTGAAAACTGTGTAAGATTGGGCTACATCTTCTTTAAATGAGTTTATTACCGCTTCCATTTGTTCCAGATTCAACTCACTCATACGAACGCGACGGGACACAAGGCTGGTAAACTCGACAATTGTCCAATCGCTAATGGCTAATTGCTCGGTAGGAATATTAAGCAGGATTGTCTCTACTGATGTACTGGTTGCTTCTTGGATGTAGAAAGGTGCGAGAAAGCTTGTGTCGAGGTATATCAATATCTTGCCTCTTGGCGTAAACTCTGGATGATTTCTAGATTACTGGTTAATACTTGAGGTTGGGTAGCTCTTAGTTTATGGTGAGATGTTAAAGGTTGAAGGGTATGTAAGATTGATGACAAGCGAGCTATGGGCTTACCATGACTAATAATCACTATTTCTTCGCCATTCTCAACTTGCGTAAGCAGTTGATTTATGGTGACTGATGTGTTGGTAATGTCTACTTTTTGCATAAAATCAAACGATCGCTTTTTAGGCTGTATATATTTTTTTATCCTATCGTAGTTTTGTAAATTGAACGCGATGGTCATAGGGCAAAGCCCTTCTCGTAGAGTAGACCACTCCGTAGGAGTAAGTTAGTCCGCAGCTAAATTGTATAAATGAAAATATCTTTCCTCATGTGGTGCGGGCATCCTGCCCGCTTACGATATATAAATTAGATGCTTAACAACTTATCGCAATTCCCATCAAACCAAACGCGATAAGCTCCCGCTTAGGGACTGTAAAAAAATAACTTCATGCTTTTTGAAGAGATTGCTGACGGGGTTGAAAGACATAATTCCATTGTGGACAAATGCGACGTTGCCTCAAATTCATAGTTGCCATCTGAGCATCTGAGACTTTAACTTGAGTAGGATAGTATCCTTTAAGTTGGGCAGCTTTGACTGTTAGCCCAGCAATTGTAGTCGTACCTCGAATTAAAGCAGTCATCCGACGAAGTGAGCACAGAGGAAAACCCGCCCAATTAAGGGAGATAAAACTGAACAGTCGATGTTCAATGGGATTCCATTTGGAGGCACCAGAAGGGTAATGACAGACCATCACCTGAATATTAAAGCGGTCTGCCAATTGTTGTTGTAATTGGTACTTCCAGTTGCGAACGCGGTAGCCATTACTGCCACCTGAATCACCCAAAATCAGGATTTTGCTTTCATCTGCAAATTTGGGACGATCTTTACGCTCGAACCAACGTACAATTGCATCAACAGCAAAGGCGGCTGTATCATGAGATGTTCCGATATAGACATAGCCCTGATTGTGAACTAAATCGTAAATTCCATAAGGCACTGCTTTGACAGTAGCATCAGTGGGAAATTCATGGTCATTGACCAGAACTGGTTTTTGATTCCAAGTCTTTCCAGCATTTTTGAAGTTGCGAAAACTTAAGGGGTGGCTGTGCCTCCCTTAAAGTTTTCAAGAAGCCAATTAATTCCTTTTTCTTGGTGTCAACACTAATAATTGGATGTCCCGCGTTGATGAATAGTTGCTTGACTCGACGAATGTATCGAAATTGCTGATCTCGCTGAGGGTGTTGGGTTATCGCAACTGATTTCCGATTTGCTTTAAGCGAATATTTTTGTTGTTTGAGCAAGCGTCTGATGCTCATGTGGCTGAGTAAAAAACCAATACCTGCTAGCTTTACTTTTAACTGTCTGAGGGAGGAGCGAATCCATTTACTTACACCGCACGGAACTCCTGCTGTATCGGTTTCAACTGCCTGTTGTACTGCTGCTTCCACTCCCATTACTTTTTTTCTACTCGTTTGCGTCCACCCCCTGCTACTCGGATTCTCTGCGTCGGACGATTGCTTAAACCATCCTCAAGTTCTTCTTGCCCACGCCGAATCGTATTGATGTCTAACCCCGTGATAGCACTTATTTTTTTGGTTCCTCCATGCCCTAGCTTTTTCGCTTCTAATCCTGCCATCCATCGCCGTTGTTGTTCATCCAAACGACTCATCAATAGATTTAGACCTGAGTGCTGTTTGCCAATTACTTGATTTCCTATTTGGCACTCTTGACATTTGCACTGATGAATCTGCCGATTACTCATTTGGATGATCCTGCTTTGATAGATGCTTTTCTAGCCTACCCTAAAACATGAAGTTGTTTCTTTACAAGCCCTTAATGCCAAGGGCATATCGCATATCCCCAAAAACCCAAACCGCGATAAGCTCCCGCTTAATGCCAAGGGCATATCGCACTCTCCAATCAAAACCAAAACCGCGATCGCACTCCCCACAAACCAAACGCGATCGCACTCCCATCAAATCCCAAAAAGCGATCGCAACACCAAAAAATCCACATCATCAAACGCGATCACAATCCCATTAAATTCAAAACCGCGATCGCACACCCAAAAACCCAATCGCAATTCCTGCAAACACTTAGCTAAAGCACCGCAAATATCCCTGACTTCTTTGAGGAGATTTGGCTTGTTACCCAGATTCTTGGCTAGAAGTCAGGGATATAACCCATCGCACACCTATCGCAATCCAAAATCCCAGAAACCTTATTTTATTTATAATAAAATTATGGCATGTTTATTTGATTACTTCGGATTATCATATGTTCAAGTTGCTTTTGTGGGTTATGAGCGGGAGAAATGGGGCTGGTTTGATTTACCAACCATCTACTCTTAAAAATCTATGTCGGAATAACTGATAGCCATAGCCGGAAAAATGTGCGATCGGCATGGTAATTAAAGTTATTCCGCAGAAGAACCAGCGACTAATAAGTGAGGGTATTTCTTGTTCGCTACCTCGCCAAAATTCTGTTTTAAAGTTGCTGTGGTATTTCCAATTTACTCGCAAGCTTTCTAAAAATGGTAACAGTAAGGCAAAGGGTGTTAATTCGATAATGTGTAAGTTGATATTTGAGAAGAGTAAATCAACTGCTAGCAAGAAAATTATGGCAGAGATGACTAAAAAGGGTAGTTTTCCTCTAAGTTGTGAGTGATTTTTGTGCTTCTGGCTGGTTCGATAGCGACCTCTACCATATTTGAAATACTGAAATAAAAGAGATTTCCAAGTTCTTCTTGGATAGTACCAAACTTTGATGTCGGAACTAATATAAATTGCTTGGTTATCTATTTGAATCAGCCTTTGTTTAAGCTCTACATCTTGGTTTATGATTTGCGAAGCGTCAAAATATTGTTTGAGTTTAAGATTCAGTTCTGCATCTTCATTTGCCGTAGCATCATTAGAGTAAGCACATACTTCTTGTAAAGCTTTTTTCCAGAAGCATCCCAAATAAACTGTTTCTGCATATCCGCTATATTCTGGGTTGCGATATTTTGCACCACCACTACCTAAAATGCTTTTGGATGCCAGAGCCACACCTGCTTGAAAGGGCGTTTTGGCGACGAAGCGTTGCGCTCCTCCTACATTTAAAGCTTCTGATTGGAGTAAGACTTCTACACATTTTTCTATGTAGTCTGGTGCATAATCGGAGTGAGCATCTGCTCGGAGGAAAATATCACCTGTACATTGTTCTAATATCAAGTTTAGTCCAGCAGATTGAAGTTTCTGCGGGTTATGAATTAGTTTTACTCTAGGGTCTTCTTGAGACATTCGCTTGACTATCTCTTGAGTACCGTCAGTACTGCCACCATCAGCAACTAATATTTCAATTAAGTTGGGGTATTTGGTTGATAAGAACCCTGTTAACAGTTTTTTATACCATCAAATTCATTATAAGCTGGTATCGCAATGGAAATTTTTGGATAATTACTCATATTGATAGATATTTAATACTTTAATAAATTTTGATACATTCCAGTTTTTAGTTAGTTTTAAGACTTATGATTTGAGCCTGAACATTTTACAATTATTCATCAAGCTTACCATAGATAATTAAATATATAAATAGTTATAAATTAACTGTATTCTTATATTAAATTACAGAGCAAATTGATAAGGAAGAAAATAATAATTTAAATGTAAACTCAAGAAAAGTCTAAAAGCCATAATTAAAGTGAAGCATAACAATAGAATTTGATATAACTTACCTTTAAAAGAAAGGGCTATTAACATATATAGTAAAACATCAGCAAATCTAAAATAGAGGCTCAGTCTTCCAGCTATAATGCGAAAACTATCGGAGTAACTGATAAATATAACTGTATAAATTACTGACATATAAACAGTATATCGACTCAACCAGTCTTTTGATAAATATCTCCATCGAAAAAAAGTAAATACAGATAACAGCAAACGTTCAATCAATATCGGAATATCTTTAGCTTGATTCTCATCAAGACCAATTACTTCATTTGTAGTACTTAAGTTTGCTTCTATATTTCCAAACGGAAGTACTTTAGTTAGTAGTCCTGCCAAAATAAATAAACCAAACCGGAGACATATAAACCCCAATACAGCGACTATCATCGTTATTATTTTACTATTTGTCATTATTTTATTTCTTAATATTTTTTTTATAAAATTAAATAAGAATATTGAAATTGATATGAATACATTAGAAAATAAAATTATAATAGCTGAAGCATGAAAAGTAGTAGCAAGTAAAGCATATATTATTGCTTTGAATGTTAACTTTTGTTTGACAATAAAATTATTTACAGATAATATTGTTAGGAGAATAGCTATCATCTGTCTATTCCCGCCAAGGAAAACTGGAAAATACTGAAATATAATTCCGCAAAATATAAATGTTTGATGTTTTACATTAAGCTTGGAAATAGGTACTATAAAATATATAGGAAGGGCAATAATTAGCAAAAATACAGTATAATTTGATGTTAAATTTTTAAGCACATCATTAATAATCATATAGCCAGGTTCAAAACTATCACTACTAGACTCAAAGTGTTCTAGATAAGGGAACCAATCAGAACCTGTTTCAAATCTTAGTCCAGATAAAAGTATAGTTATAGTCGCTAATACAAATATAATAAATGCTTTAATCTGCCTAGAAAGAGTTTGTCTTACAAACGTTTCTAATAATACGGCAGATGTTAATAAGGCTATATAAAAAGTGTAAATTAAATCTATATACATTTTAGAATTTACATCAAATATACTTAATATTTATCTGAGGGAGTTACAAAAACCTATGAAGCCTATCTGTAAAAATAGTTGGCTCTTCAGCACATGTTATGGAGCAAAATAATAAATCAAACCTAATAGCAGTATGAATTCTTTGCTGTGACTAACTTTTCATTTTTTGAGATTTCTTATAAAACTGGGATTTGAATGCTACACCATAAAACCAACGGAGGAACCAAATATTTTGAGCTAGCTTACTAGAAAGGGATAAGAAGCATTTTCTGATTTTACTGATTCCGGTATCAATAAAGTTCACAACAAAAGTCTTATTTTTTGTTGGACGAAGCTTAATTTTACTCAAGACCAATATAACAAGTCTCATAGCGCAAAAAGTTTCTTTAGGACTGTACCGAAATTATCTTACATAAGGAACGGCGTAAAGTGATTTTTAAAAAGCTAAGTTATCTAATATATCAGAAACAAAAGTTTTCTCTACAAACTCTTGACTTAAGTATGTTTGCGAAAATTCTCTTGATTTTAATGACAATCTCTCTCTTAAGTCCTTTTGCTGCAAAACCCTTATAATTTTTTCGGCAAATTCAATGTCTGTATTCGCAATTAACAATTGATTTTCATCTGATAAGTTTTCATGAAATATATACTGCGGGGTCGCGACACAAGGGATTCCATAAGTTAGAGCTGTTAAAAATTTATTTTGAATCCCACTGACAATTTCAAGAGGGAATATCAGTGCGTCTATTTTCATAAGAGCATTCTCTAAATTGTCTACATAGCCAAGAAAATTAACATTTTTATGATGCTGAAGCTGCTTTAGCTTATTATTAGAGATATTACCAATAACTGAAAGAATCAAATCTGGGCTACTCTCGGTCAGCATCGGAAGTATCTTATTAATCAATCTATCTAAAGCCAGTTCGTTTGGATAGTAATTAATATCTCCTAAGAATGCTATTTTGTTAAAAGTTGACTCACTGCTATAATACCAACTATTAAGTTTTTGTATATAGTTAGGTAATATTTTTATTTTTTCTGCTATTTTTTCATCCTCACTACTCAAGTTAGAAATTAGCTCTTGCTTTTCTTGAAAAGTTGTTAAGAATGTTAACCTAGATTTTTTTACTACATCTATTTCATACTGAATCATTCTCGATAGGTTTTGCTTATAAAAATAACTTCTTAACCAGTTTATATTTTTAGCAATTTTATAATGATAAGAAACAACGTCAACCATGTCAATAAAAATTGATGGAGTGTTTTCCATTTCTATAACATCAACTGCAGATTGTGCCCATAAACAAAAAATTAAATCATAATCTTTGGCTAAATGTGCAAGACTTTTTTTGGATGCTTTTGTACTAAATCGTTTTGTTGCACATCTACCTATGACAGTATTAAAGATTCCTTTAAATCTATAATAAGTATTATTGATATTTAAATGAAAAAGATTATTAACATCGATACATAATTCTTCAAAAAAATCTTTATCTATTGAAGTGTATGAAAAAATATCTAATTTTCCAATTTTGGACAATGATTTGGCTACTTGATAAAAACGTATAGTTCTGCCATTCCACTTTAAAGAAGGAGTAAAAGTAATAATCAATAAAATTTTATGTGCCATAAATAGTTTCCTTTTTGAAATCAAAAATACAAATATCAAAATTAGAGTTTGTTTGATAAATTACTTCATCAAAAGGTCGCACAATTCACTTCAAACTAATCATCCCTACAACAGTTTCTATCTTTTCAGACAAAAGTAATGTTTCAAAATATGCCAATTTACAAAGTGAAGCATGTCACTCAATACTTCAAATTATGTTAATTCACTAAACCCTATAGTTAATTAAATACATCATAATCTAGTCTTTCAAACAAAGTTTACATAATCAAGCTTTTGTAAACTTGTTCACGAGTTGCAATAACTTGAAACGAAAATGGGAATTTACACTTAACACTAGATTAAATAAAATATCATAAACATATTGTTGAGATGTTACCCTTGAACGATTATATAAGTGATGAAGTAATCCTTGCTGTCTGAGAAATTTAATACCCTGCCACCTTAATTTTCCTTTTGCAATCATATGAATATCTATAATTGGATAAGGATTTAGACTCTTAATAGGCAAAGCATAAAATTTATCATTCAAATTTCTAGCTCGCTTTACCCCACCCTTTTTTTCAATATCCCAAGCTGATTCACCAGCCTCTAAAACCTTCAAAAGGGTTGATTTCTTCCACAAAGCAACTGTCATAGAAACAAGATAACGACTATTCTTAGGGATTTCACCAATCTCCTCTTTTTCGCTTACTAACGCAAAAGGATGGCAAGGAATCAATTTTAAATATCCAGCATCTTTTTCTTGAGCTAACTCAATTAACCTAACTAACTGAGCCGTATCTACAGAAGTAGCAGGTGGACGATCATCAATCCAGAAAATCAGCCATTCTTCTTGAATAGACTGAACAGCTTTGATTAGATTAGAACTATAATCAACATCATCGCCAACTAAAAGTGGTAACACCCTTGAGTCAGAATAACTAGAGTTGTTTGAAACTAAGTAAATAGGAAAAGGGCAGTCAGACCAGTACTTAAAGAAAGATTGAAAAAATGCTGGCCAAACGTCTTTGTATAAATCACAAGATACAACTAATATTGGTATGTTCATTGGTTTAATTCTAAATTACTTGTTAGTCAATTTAACATATTTTAAGTCGCAATGCTAATTGATTAATTAATCAATAAAGCCTCAACATATTACATCAATATTATAAACATGATTTTTGTAAAAAATATAAACGTAATCTATATATATAGAATATTTTTTTGTAAAAATCATCATATCGTTTATAAATGCTCATGTTTACGAAATATTTTTCTCACTTAAATCTTCAATTAAATACTTGGCATTTTAGTATTAGTTAGTTAATTTTAATTTTTAACTCAAAATATTTGTATTGCTGATTTTTAGAGCCTAAGAAAGCTCAAGTCCTTGAGCAAAAGAACAATATACATTGTTGTAACTGCAAACACTTGCGATAAAATTACTGTCCATACCATTCCCATCGAACCGAATCTATGACTTAAAAATAGAGCTAAAATCAAATTAATTAGCCCAGCACTAATATTAATGATGTTAAAATGTCTATCTAAGCCCAAAGGCAACATCCATTGAACTCCCAATACATTACTTAATGCTAAGAGAGGAGTTAGAATTAACATAACCCGTAACAAAGGTATTACTGCTTCAAACTTTTCGCCTAATAGAATATGAACAATGATAGGAGCAAGCATTGCTAAAGTTAAAGCTAAAATAGAACTACCTATACCCATAAAAAGTAGGCTTAAGCGTGCGAATCTAGCCGCTTTTTTTAAATCATTAGCTAATAGGTTGCTAATACGAGGAAACATTGTTTGGGTAATGGGTAATAAAAAACTCACTCCTGTTTTACTAATACGTTCTGCCGCACCATAAAAAGCAACTTCAGACGCAGGGACAATCATTCCTAAAATTAAAGTATTTGCAGTTGTGTAAAGACTGACTGAACCTTGGAAGAAAAACATACTCCAACCCATACGTAACGCTGTAAAGGCAGAACCTATGCTAGGAACTCGCCAGGAAATTTCACTATACATTCGTATTAACATAACTCCAGCGGCAAATAAACCCGCAATGGCTTGTGCTGCTAATACTTTCCATCCTTCATCTGGAGTTTTAATTAGGATAAAGTTACTCATAGATGCAAATGTACAAGTAATTAAATCCACCGTTGCAGGTATTTGCATTCTTTCATTGCCAAGAAAGTACCAAATAGGAGCTGTCCCCTGAGCTATTGCAATCAACCAAGCCCAAATTAGGTAATCAGGATGTGTTTTAAAAATAGGTATAGTCAAGTACATTGATGAAACAACTAACCCCGACCCTACAATTAGTAAACTTAAAGCACCTATAACTCCAGCAACAATTTCTGGAATTTTTTCTGGATTATCTTGATGACGAGCTATTTCTCGGGTCGCAGAGAAATTAAAACCATAATCCAATATCACAACTAACGAATGGGCTGATGCTTGAGAGAATATCACTAGTCCCCAGTTATCTGGACCTAATACTCTCGCTAAATAGGGAATAGTAATTAGAGGTAATATATATCTAGCAATTTGAACTGTAAAAAGAGATAAAGCATTTTGAGTAACGGGATGTTTGAGTATTCTTGTGAAAATTTGATTAACCATCAATACCGTCGCCAAATTTATGAACTGGTACAACAATAATTGGCAGGGTGGATGCGCCCTAGATTGATAACTCTGTGGAAAATATTTGCAAGTAAAGTTGCTTCTGGTTTTTCCGGAAGGAGTTTTCCCGGATTTCTCACAACATTTTCAAGTTTCCGGGGTTCGAGGTAATTTATTAATGGCAATAATTGCGGTTCTAAGACCTGTGGGTAAAAAATAAATACCAGTTAACCAATCTTCACGGGCAAAAGCACCAAACGTTGAAAGCAAATCATCGGATGCGGAAGGGGTGATAATCCATAACTGGGGAAGTTCATCCTCCGTAAAAGCTTTGTCATCACGCTTTGCCTGACGTTGAAAATCATCAATGACATGAAATAATTTAGACAAGCAACTCCGAACTTCGGAATAATTAGGTTGATTGCGAAAAGGTTCCAACAAACATGGTAGAGTCGCAATTTTAGCAAAAAGTTCCCACTTTTCAGTAATTATACTAGGTTGTGGTGATGGAGTAAACCAAATATCAATAAATTTTGGCTCTCCAGGAACTTCAAAATTCGTTCTTACCTCACCCAAGGGAGTTAAAAAAGCTTCAAAAAATTGCTTGGCAAATTGGTCGAAGGGGTTTTTACTCATAGAAATGCGATCGCCTGTATAGCCCAAGGGCACTATAGAAGGGGAACGGAGCGATAATTTGTCTGTAGTGTTCAAAGTGTCTAACATCATAATTAATTCGCTCATTAGCTTCGATACGATTCAGTAGGGATGGGGCATCGGGAGATATTAAAAAGTGATACGCCAGACTCGGTTATTGTCAAAATATATATAGTATATTAAATATACCTTTTCTATACCACAAACTTAATGTTTGATGCTTTATCTCTATGGAATTCGAGTTCGATGAGCAGAAAAGCGCTTCCAATAAAGTAAAACACGGTATTGATTTCATAGAAGCACAAGAACTATGGCTCGATCTAGAACGAGTAGAAATAGCTGCTCGTACTGCTGAAGAACCGAGATTTCTTGTAATTGGTCTGATAAACCAAAAATGCTGGGCTGCTATCATTACATATAGAGAGGAGCGGGTACGAATCATATCAGTACGACGAGCAAGAGACGAGGAAGTAAAAATATATGAAGGCTGACAAATTCGATCAAAAATTCGATTTAGGGGAGGATATAACCCCTTATTTAGATATGAATACAATTCGTCGTCCGGGTTATGAGCAACGAAGGGTAAACGTTGATTTTCCTACATGGATAATAGAAGCACTCGATAGAGAAGCTGCACGGGTTGGTGTAACTAGGCAGTCGATCATCAAAGTCTGGATTGCCGAGCGGCTCGAACAGCATAGGTAAAATTGGGCATGATATAGAAGTTGTTTTTTTGAGAAGTCTTGATTAAGAAAATTTTGCCAAAAACCCGACTTCTTAAAGCTAACTAAACCGTCTCAACAAATCCTCTCATTCCCCTCTCCGTAAACGGAGAGGGGATGCGTAGCAGGGGTGAGGTTCTGTATTTTATTAAATCCATGTTCCTTAGTCTTTAAGCTATCTAACACAATGATTAAATTCGCTCATCTTTTACCCAATTCTAATTCCCGGTAACTTCACCCCCTTCCCATCCACCTCACTCTTCTCATTCCCTTTCCTCCCGTAATACCCCTTGTTGTAGTAATATCCCGAACCACTATCGACATTCACCCCATTCACCACCATCCCCAACACACGCTGACTCGACTGCTCCAACAAACCCTTGGCAACACCAACCGTATTCACATTCGCAACACCAGGACGCACCACCAACAAAATCCCATCAGCCATCTTGCCCAAAAGCTGTGCTTCCGAAGCCAAAGTCAACGGAGGAGTGTCAATAATCACGAAATCATAATCTTTCCCCGTCTCCCGAATCAACGTAGCCATACTCTGAGAATCCACGATCGCAAGTGGATTCGGGGGGATAGTTCCAGCAGTCAAAACATCCAATCCATACACCACCTCTTTTGTCAAGTTCACCCACTCACCCTGTCCTACCAAAGCATTACTCAACCCCATAAAATTTTGTAATTCCCAAACCTCATGTTGTCGAGGACGACGCATATCTGCATCAATCAAAAGTACCCGCTTACCCATCTGTGCTTTTGCAACAGCTAAATTCGCAGCAACCAAAGACTTACCTTCACCAGGAACCGAACTCGTGACCACAATCACTCGTAATTCTTTATCGGAAACACTAAACGCCAAATTCGTCATCAGCATCTCAAAAGCCATACTCCCCGACGAATAGGGATTATCACGGGCAGGTATTTCTGTAGCCATCTTGCCTTTCTCAGCCAAGTTAGGAACAGTACCCAATAAGGGATAACCCAACAATCTCTTAGCCTCATCAACATTCTTGAGGGATTTATCCAAAGCTTCCAGCAACAAAGCCGTACCCGCTCCTAATAATAACCCCAAAAATCCACCCAAAGCCAAGTTCAAAGGAATCTTAGGTGACACAGGTTTTTCCGGAACCAAAGCTTCAGAAACAATCCGAGCATTCCCGACTTTCTGCTGCTCCACCACCTCCACTTCTTGCAATTGCTTCTGCACTTGTTGATAGGTAGTCTGAGCAACTTCCAAACGTCGCTCCAAAGCTCGTTGTCGTTGTTCCAACCTGGGCAAAGAGCGCATCCGGGTTTCATAGGTGATATAAGCATTTCGCAACACTTGCACTCGTTGCTCTGCTGCTAACCTTTCCACCTCAGACTTCACCAATTCGCCAGTCAAACTCTGCTTGAGTTCACCAATTTGCAAATCTTGTTCTTTAACAGATTCCCCAACTCCAATCACCCGTCCAACTCGCTTCTCCATCTGCTGCCGAAAAGCAAGTTCCTTAGCTTGCAAATTCCGCACCGATGGATGTTCTTCAGTGAATCGACTTCTGGCAACAGCCAAATCGTCCTGCACTTTCTGATATTCTGTCAAGACTTGCTGAATCCCAGGAGTCTGACTTAGGGTAGAAAGTTCAACAGCTTTTTGAGTAGTCAAATCCAACTGTTTCTGCAAAGTCACAGAACGGCTTTTTGCTTCCTCCAACATAGCCAAAGCTCTAGTACTTTCCTCGGCAATGTTCCGCATTCCCTCCACCCCAACTTTCGCTTCTTCGGCTAAGGAAACCACTTTATTATCGTCTTTAAATCGACGCAGGGTAGCTTCCGCTTGCACTACTCTACCCTCAATCTCCGGCAACTGCTTCCGCAAGAAATCCCTAGCGGCAGTCACCTCAGTTCGATTGGAGCGAATATTATTTTCCAAATAATTAGCCATCAAGGTGTTGATTACCTTCGCAGTTTCCAAAGGATTAGTACCGCGATAAGTCAACTCCATGACATCAGTACCCTTAACACTCTTAACTTTCAAATCCTTGAGGAAATCGTCAATTTCTAACGGTTTACCCTTCTTATCCTGCATCTCTAACCCGTTAATAATCTTTTTAACGAGTGGATTCGAGCGAATAACTTCAGCTTCCGTTTCCAGAGGATTACTTGTGTTAGTCAAACCGCTTAATTCGCCCAATTTCTGATTTAAACCAGTCAAATTGGAAGCTTCGTTTTGCTTGAGCATTAACTTCCCACTTGCCTCATAAATCGGCTTTTGTGAGTAAGTAACAAATGCCGCCACTCCGAAGACAGAACCCATCACAATGGTTGCCACCAACCAACGTCTTTTGAGAACTAGCAAGTACTCTTGCAAATTGATATAGTCCGTATCTTCTTCATGAGAAGGCATAAGCAAAGTCTCAATAAACTAACGACAAACTAATAACTAGAATAATAAAAAATCAGACAACATGTTTTTCCTCAAACTAACTTATATCACATTATGAGCAAGTGCCAAGAAAAGCCTATCACAAAATTAGAATAAATCTCCAAAATCTCCAAAATAAAATTAACAAATACTCAAAATGAATTTCAAATAAACTCTGGAAAAAGAATAAGTTTTTGCCTTTTCACAAAATATATTTGACGCAAATTTCAAGAAAGTGGGTTTCTCGTGAGGGGGAAATCATCAATGAGCATGAAAAAATCCTAGAAAACAGCTTTCTTCCACTACGCGAAAGCTATTTATAAAATATGGAACTCCACCTCCTGCCCCCTACCCCGCTTGCGGGGAGGGGAGAGTTCTTTCTTAAACTTTACCAAGCACGACCGCTATTTGGATTACGACTAAATTGACTTCTACGAGGATTCTTCACATTTTCCAGAAATGCGATCGCTCTCTCGATAGCTTTTTGCAATTCGGCTTGATTACTCCTACCTTTAGCAGCTCGCAAACTCTCAGCAATCTCCCTAGCTTGAATCAAAATCTGTGCTTTATGTCCAGTAGCATTGGAATTATTTGTCCCAGAACCATTAGAAGTATTACCTCCAGTATTATTGGATGTATTTGTTCCAGTTCCATTAGATGTATTTGTTCCCGAACCATTAGACATATTGGTTCTTCCTGCATGGGCAGGAGCAACAGAAACAAATAACACAGTGGCAATAATTCCACTCACAAATAACTTACTTCGCAGCATCAAAAATTCCTCCGGATAAATTTAGGTTAAGTAAAACTTAATTCAACTCACTTCAATTCAATTACAATCTCAAAGATACACCCGCTCCCATAATAAACCTCGCTCCATCTCCATCACCAGCACCCGCAATGTCACGAAACGCTGGGGTAATAACAAAAGGTAAATTCTTAAAAGGTACAATTGATAAACCAACACCCAAATCTTGACCAGTCCACTCCACAATAGCGCTCACAGGTTCAAAAATTCTGACTGCGATCGAACCAAAAACATTTAATCCGGTTGGTTTTTCCCCAAGACTAACGGCTTGACGAATAGTATCAAAAGGCAAAAACTGTCCGCTCCCAATTCCTGCTGTCACTGCAACCCGACTAAAAGGTTCATTAATAAACTCCTTCGTTTTAAAAACTTTTGTAACGACTGCATAATAAGAATTCTTCGGATAATCAAAATCCACCCTACGTTCGCCAATATAAACGTCCGCAAATTGGTTCCAACCAATAGCAACAGCCAAATCCTCAGCAATCCGACGATGTAATTTAATACTAAATGCACCACTACCCAAATCCTGGCTTGTTCCCAAACTATTTAGGGTATAGGTCAACTCTGCACCAACAAACTTAACAGCATTCCCCAAACCTATCCCAAAAGCAAGTTCTCCATCTGAGGTATTACCAAAACGGGTACGCTTTTGAAAATCTGCAACGGCAAATAATGTATTACTATCTGCCCCATAACCATTAGGATTAGAAACAGTAATACCAGGAGAAGAAAGATATCCTCTATCTTGCGGGGGCAGTGGTATGCCTGTGTTTGGTAATTTATCCAACTGCTCTAAAATTTCTTCCGGTTTGGGATTCTCCAGAACAGGTTCGGGAGCATTATCTACAACTTGACTGTTTCGTTTGTCTGATTCAAGTTGATTTTGTTCTGTTTGTTTTTGCTCAAGTTGACTAAATTCAAACTTACTTGATGTAAATACCTGCTGATATAGTACTTCATTTAACTGTTGTCCTGACCTAACGCCCCTACCCTCCTTCCTTGTGTAGCTTGCTTCCCCGAAGGGGTGGGAATGGGGAATGGAAGATTTGATTAAAGTCTCTCTCCGCTTCTGTGAAAGGTTTGAAAAGGGTTTATCTATGCTTTCGATAGTTGCATTGGCAGATGTAACAGCAGATGTATTCGCTTCAACAATAGTCTCTGGAGATGCGATCGCGCTTTGGTCGATAAAGAAAATATTTGGTTTGTTTAAATTCAAGCGATCGTTCTTTCGCTCAGGTGTAACATCCGACTCTAGTATATTTTCCAATAATGCTTCAGACTTCGACTGTACATGAGATTCAGAACCAGAGTCATCATGCTTTGGACTATAAATATCTTGAAAAACCGATTGTTGTTCATGATATATAGCATCTTCAGCACTGGCTTGAGCAGGTATTGTTGTAGACAGAACAAGTAAAGTCATCAATGTCTTTCCAATACTTGGCACGTCTACTATACGTATGACTTGCTGGCAGTTATTTGATAATTCGCAATTTCCTTTCTTTGCTTTTTCGAGAAATTCAAATTTGAACATTTTATCTTCCGAAGCAGAATTAGCCGCACTATTGGCAACTAATACATGCTTTTCTTGAATCCATCCGGCTTGCTGCAACTTCATTTAAGTCTAAGCCTTTACAATTAAAGAGCATGGCAAATATAACAAATTTTTATCTACAAACTTTTACACATTCCTTCTGTACTTCAATAAGTAACTCCGAATGACTCCCCTATCTCAAATCCTCGTGTAAACGAACGACTCTGAGCAAATAAAAAAGACTGGTAGATAGACTGATAGCCGCAAACTCAAACAAAGCCAAATAGACAAATTAGAGAATCACACACCTGAAATTTTTGCCGCTTACACCTAATATGAAAAGCTTTTCTCTCTTCACGTAATTTTAACATCATTACAATGTATAAATTAGCGAAAATATAGACTTGAGACAAGTATATAATAGAACTTTATACTATCTTTACGATTTCTTTACGCAAACTCAGGGTAAACACAAGTATATATAAAGTAGGCTAGCAGTGTTAGTGTTTCCTCGGTTGTCAATTATACTCAGGCTGTTAGATGAAAAATTGCTTTAAACTGGCAAACTAGCGGTTCTAGAAAAATATAAAAGCAAAATTGAGAAACTATTACTGCGTATAAAGTATTCTTCTACCAGTCCAGATGTTGTATTTGTTTTTCTTTACGCTATCTTGACCTAATATCTAGCAAAAATTACCTTTTTTATTAGGTTATTAGCTCGTGGGACACATCAAGCTTAAACGTAGAGTTTTATCTAAAATTTAAAACTTTATCAAGCCCAAAAGCCTTATGTGTCTTTAGCTACTTATAGCTTAGAGTTTAAAGTAATAAATTTTACGGTAAAAAGAAAAATATTTTCCAGGTTGGTTGTGTATAAAGTAAATATCAGGGTTAACATTGCCGAAGTAAAAGTGTTTCGTTTTGATTGGTAGTTACCAAGTGTCATATCTCGTGACGCAATGTACTCTTAGGTTTTAGTCATGAATAGTAAGTTTTTTTTAAGTGAAGAATCTACGTTTGTTAAGCAAAGCGTGAATCCACAAGTCTTACCTGGGCTACTTATTTCCACAGATATTCTGGGTTTATTGGTCTCTTTAGGGATGGCACTGTGGTTGCGTCAGAGTGAAGGATTGAAAATAACCGATCCTGCTATTTATGGGTTTGCATTGTTGGTAATTATTGGTTTGTATTTAGCAAATACCTACCATCCAGATAGTCAAATTGTCGGTTTGCGCGCACCTGCCCGAATTATCATCAGCAACATTATTGTTGCTTTTTTAGCGTCTGGACTAATTTACTTGTTTGGGGCTTGGCGACAGAACCCATTGCTGTGGCGAGGCACTATCGTACCATGTTTATTAATTTTTACGCTTTGGGCGGTCACATCGCGATTGTTAGCGACAAATTGGGCGCGATCGCACTCGGAACAGAGCCGTTGGTTGATATTGGGTGCGAATGAAAGTGCAATGCAATTTTGTCGCAAATTTCTTGCCCGAAATCCGTTGGTTAAGTTGGCAGTGCTGACAGAATCAAAATCAGAAAAGATTCAGCCGTATGAAGTGACTCATGCAAAGGAAGCTAGCTATCTTTTCGATGAGTTGCAGATATTCTCTGTAGACCAAAAAATATTTGGATTGGAAAGTCAATCAGACAGACAGATAGAAACTCATTCAGAAAAGAAACAATCAGGATTGACTCAAACATTAGATCCAGTAAATAAAAATTTTTACTACGCCTAGTCAAAACGTTAATTGCTTGGGGAATCTACAGGATTTGCCCAGTTTAGTTTACTATCCTTGGTCAGGGGTGGTAGTCGCGACTCACAAAGAATTAACAGATGAGCAAGTACGACAGTTAATGCCTTTGAGACTTCAAGGTATTCCCATTTATCGATTACCGGAAGCATACGAAAATATCTGGTTCAAGCTACCTTCGTCTCTGTTAGAGGATACATGGTTTGCTTTTAGTGCTGGTTTTAATCTTTTTCCGGGTGGTTTTAGCCTGAAATTAAAAGCGAATCGCAGATTTGCTTTTTACGATTGTGTTGCTTACTCTGTTATCTCCGTTGATGTTATTCACCGCATTAGCAATCAAGCTAGATAGCCCAGGTTCAGTCTTCTACAGTCAATTACGTACAGGTTTGAATGGTAAACCATTTAAGGTTCATAAGTTTCGCTCGATGTACCAGGATGCAGAAAAACGTGGGGCACAATGGGCTAGTAAATCAGACTCTCGCATTACTAGAGTGGGACGCTTGATACGTTTAACTCGAATAGACGAATTACCGCAAATATTGAATGTACTGCAAGGACAAATGAGTTTGATTGGTCCTCGTCCCGAAAGACCAGAGTTTGATGCCAAACTTAAAGAAGAAATTCCTTACTACGAAGTCCGCTATTTGGTGAAACCCGGAATTACAGGATGGGCACAAGTCATGTATCCTTACGGTGCTTCGATTGAAGATGCTTACGAAAAATTATCTTATGACCTTTACTACATCAAAAATTATTCTCTGTGGTTGGATATTGCCATCTTTTTCAAAACGATTCGAGTAGTCCTATTAGGTAAAGGTAGGTAACAAAAGATGAGTCAAAAAGTTTTAGTCACAGGTGGTGCAGGCTATATTGGTTCCCACGTAGTTCGTCAGTTAGGTGAAGCTGGATATGATGTTGTAGTTTACGATAATTTGTCTACAGGTTCGCCAAAATCAGTTTTATCGGGTCAACTAATAATTGGAGACTTGGCGAATCAGGAACAGTTATATCAAGTTTTTGCCCAACATCAATTTAGTGCGGTATTACATTTTGCGGCTAGTTTATCAGTACCGGAATCGGTGGAGCATCCACTTGATTACTACGCAAACAACACTCGCAACACCCTGAATTTGCTCCGTTGCTGTAGTGTTATGGGGGTTAATCGACTAATATTTTCGAGTACAGCAGCAGTTTACGGAGAAGTTTCCCAACATCCCGTCACCGAAAATTCCCCCACCCAACCAATCAATCCCTATGGACGCTCAAAGCTGATGAGCGAATGGATGATTAGAGATTATGCAGCTGCATCTGCACTGCGTTATGTGATTTTGCGTTACTTCAACGTCGCAGGAGCAGACCCCAATGGTAGACTGGGGCAATTATCTCGCAAAGCCTCTCACCTCATTAAAGCAGCTTGCGACACCGCGATCGCGCGTAATCCCAAATTGCAAATTTTTGGTGATGATTTTCCCACCCCCGATGGTACGGGAATTCGCGACTATATCCATGTTGAAGACTTGGCATCAGCACATTTAGATGCTTTACAATACTTGGAAAAAGGTGGAGAAAGCCAAATTTTGAACTGTGGATATGCAAAAGGCTACAGTGTTCGAGAAGTTGTTGCACGAGTCAAAGTCATTTCTGGTGTCGATTTTCCCGTTGTTGTTACTCCCCGTCGTCCTGGCGATCCTGCTTGCGTGACAGCTTGTGCAGATAAAATTAATCAAGTACTGGGTTGGCAACCAAAATATAACGACTTAGACCAAATTGTTAGTTCTACCTTAGCTTGGGAAATGCAGCAATAAAATTTACAATGAGTTACAAAAAACTAGGGAACTATCTGCGTTAATCTGCGTCTATCTGCGGTTAATTAACTTTTTATTTTCTGGAAGTCCCTAAATCCATGTTCAAATTTCAAAACGCTTTACAATATAAAGTACAATAAAACACAAAACAGCACCAATTAAACTCAACTGCCACAATCCACATCCAGCAGCAACACCCAACGCAGCAGAAACCCAAATAGCTGCTGCTGATGTGAGTCCACGAACACCAACACGTTGCGAATCTTCTGAAGCTGTACGTATAATTTCTCCCGCACCTAAAAAACCAACTCCCGCAGTGATTCCTTGAATAACACGACTCAAAGCGTCAGCATCCAAACCCGAAGTTGTTTGCGAAATGAGTAAAGGTATAAGTGCAAATAGTCCAGAACCGAGACTAACTAACATGTGTGTTCTCAATCCGGCAGGTTTGTGACGAAGTTGACGTTCCCAACCAATTATTCCACCAGTGGTAAGGGCAATGGAAAGCCGAAAAAAAATCTGCCAGTAGTCAGATAGGGTTAATTGATAAGTGGTAAGTTGGGTATGGGGCATTGGGAATTGGGGATTGGGAATTGGGGATTGGGAATTGGGGATTGGGGATTGGGAATTGGGCATTGTCACCCATAAATCGAGAAATTATCATGTAGTTTTTATTGGATCGATAATATTGTTAAAAAATATGATTGAACCGTAGAGACGTTCCGTTGGAACGTCTCTCTAAAATTTTATTCACCAGAGTTTTTGTTATCAATAATTATTGTTTATGTAGTATTTCCCATTCAGATACGATACAACATTATATCGTGAGGTGTAGGGGCAGCCCCTACGGATATACCTCGCGCTTGTAGGGAACCGCTATTATAAAACCATAAAACAAGCAAAGGGAAATATTTTTCCATCGCATTTCCCGCTACTATACGAGAAGGTTGAGTTAACTCCATTGGGTTATCTCTTTTTTAATAAATTAGAGACGACCCATTAAGTTGTCTCTAGGTGAATATTCAATAACTAACTAATTTAACTAATCTAATTATTTTGAGTGGATAAACTCTATTGGCTAAATGAAATTCAACCGCGCGATCGCGCCAAAGTTGGTGATAAAGCGTTTAATTTAAGTAGAACTATGCAGCGTGGTTATCCCGTTTTGCCGGGATTTGTAGTTTCTACGGAATTTACACGGGAATTTCTGAGAACTTTGAGTAATCCAGATTGTACGGAAGTGTTAGTCGCTGATTTACCGGATTCTTCCTTACATTTAGACGTGGGAAATTGGTGGCAATTGCAGCAAGTTGCTAGTCGTTTGCGTCAAGAGATGATTGCTGCGACTTTACCCCCAGAATGGGTGGATGCAATTTTTGAGGCAGCAAGTCAATGGGAAACAAGTTGTTTAATTTTTCGTCCGACTGTCATCCTACCTCGTGGTACTCGCGATAAGCAACGAAATCTTGCTGGGGAATACATCCTCCAGCAAAGTTTCGGGAGCTTAACCCCGGAGGTACATCGCAATCATAACCTTAATAATGTTCATGATGAAAATGTGAATTTATCAGGTTTATTGGAATCGCAAATTTGCTATTGCGATCGCAATCAGATTTCTTTTGCTCTCAAGCGGACTTGGAGTCAATTATTTCGCGCCCGCAGTTTGGTATACTGGGAACGTACTGGTATTGACCTCCGACGCATCAATTTTGGGATTTTGGTACAACCAGTATGGGATGCTGTGGCAAGTGGGGTTATGGTTGGCAACTCCTCGTTTCTGGAAATACAAGCAACTTTAGGGTTGGGTTTGGCTATTACTAAAGGTGAAGTTTTACCCGACTATTACAAGATTAAACGCGAAAATAACACAATTATCGAACAAAAATTGGGTCAGAAAATACTAGGTTATCGGGTTGATAATGCTGGTAGTATTTTGCCACAATCAAACCTGAGCAATTTACAGATAAACGAACATAATTGCTTAATTACTTATCTAATCGATGAAATTGAACGGCAGCAATTTGCAACCCCCGAAACAATTTTGCACCAACTTCTCGAACTCAGTCATCAACTTACCAGCGAGTTTGGTAACAATTTTGGTTGCGAGTGGACTGTTTCCAAACAAAATGCTGCGGAAAAACTTTATCTTACACAAGTTACCCTTCCTCAAACAATTTCGTCGGATTATCGCTTACTAATTAAAGGAATTAGTGCTGCTGGGGGACGTGCTATTGCCACGGCATATGTTACCACTAATTCCCATACTCATAGTTCTCAAAATCTCAACCAAGGTATTCCCGCACGATTACCCAATAACACCATTTTAGTTGTTCCATCTATTACTGTTGATTGGTTGCATTTGCTGCATAATGTTAGCGGTATTATTACTGAGCAAGGGGGAATGACTAGCCATGCCGCAATCTTGGCTCGTGAGCTAGGTATCCCTTCTATTATCAATGTCAATCGAGCTACAGAATTAATTAAAAATGGCGAACAATTACTGATTGATGGTGATACGGGGGAAATATATCGAGTTAATTCCCATACAGTAAATATTCGCGATAAGCAGAGCTTAATGCCGGAGGCACATCGGATTATCTCAAACCATAGTCAATCACAACTTGTATCTTTAGTTCCTCCGTTTGTTTCCATCCCTCCCCAGATAGAAGAAATATCTTATCTTCCCGAAGATTTGCCAGACAGTTATTTGGAAGATGATTTGGAAAAATTACCTCAGAATTGCATGGAGATGGGAGAATTAGGAAATAAAATCCCAGTACCGGAATTGAAAAATAGCCCAAATATTAATTTGAGGTCACTCGAAGCATCGTTTACAACTATTGCAACCCAATTGCTTGTTAATCTCAGCCAAACTAGTTCTCTAGAACAAGTCTCAGATTTACCCATCGATGGTTTGGGGTTGCTGCGTTCCGAACTTATGGCAATTTCCATTTTAGACGGGCAAGAACCCCATGTTTGGTTACAGGACAGACAACAAATATTGCGCGATCGCTGGTACGAACAAATTTTATTATTTGCTCAAGCTTTTGCACCAAAGCCTATTTATTACCGTTCTTTAGATTTGCCAGTTAGCAATATAGCTAGAAATATAAATATACAAAATCACGAGATAGAACAAACTCACCATCCAAATCAACATCCAAATCAACATCTAAGATTGAGAGAACGGGGTACATTTGCATATTTGCAAAACTCAACCATGTTTGAACTCGAACTCTCAGCTTTAGCTCAAGCACAACAAGCTGGATATCAAAATCTACGCTTAATTTTACCTTTTGTACGCAGCATTGAAGAATTTAGCTTTTGCCGTCGCAAAGTCGAACAAGCAGGATTAAATCGATTCCCTGAATTTCAATTATGGATTATGGCGGAAGTTCCCAGTGTGTTATTTTTATTGCCAGAATACATAAAAGCTGGAGTTCAAGGAATCGCGATCGGTACAAATGATTTAACACAATTGTTACTTGGGGTAGACCGAGAACAAGGCAAATTTACAGAAGTATGGAATCAAAAAAATCCAGCTGTCATGGGTGCAATTCGTCAACTGATTGAAACAGCCAGGAAATATAAAATACCTTGTTCAATCTGTGGGCAAGCACCGATATTATACCCGGAAATAATTGAACAATTAGTACAATGGGGAATTACATCAATTTCAGTAGAACCCGAAGCAGTACAAAGAACTTATGCCGCGATCGCACGTGCCGAAAAACGGATTATTCTCGAAGCTGCAAGAAAACAATCAAACACTGATTAAATTAGCCGAGAAAGTTGTAGTAAAATGAACAAAACATTTGAAGTCAACACTTACGTAAGATGCTGGTCATTACAAATACTAAATACCCATCGTTGGTAAGATGCGCCCCCATTGGTTATTAATGTGATACTCTAATAAGAAGGGAATCAAACTGGGTTATGTAGAGAAGCGGCTCTTTTCCGCAATACGGGATATTATAGTTAGTAGCCCGTTTTTAATTAGGAAGGTGTTTGATAGCCCCACCCAACCGTAGCTGTTAACCAAAAATTGAGGTAGTATCTCAGGAGCGGTCAGTTCAATGGACTATATAGATAAGGTGCTAGAAAAGCTAAAGGAATTAGGACGCAAGCTGATAGAAGCGTTGCTAGGACCTCAAGCAGAACCAGAACCGGAATTAATTCCGATTCCTGTAAATGACAGGTCGCGTCGTCGCTAAAGGAAAACTATTGGACGTGGCAAAGCTTCGCCCTTTAAGCATCTTAGTACTGCACGGACCAAATTTAAACTTGCTCGGACAACGCGAACCAGGTATTTATGGTTCGTTAAGTTTAGCTGATATTAACCGTTTGTTAGTAGAAGAAGCAAGCAATTTAATGGTTGAAATTTTTGCAGTGCAGTCAAATCATGAAGGTGTCCTGGTTGATACGATTCATTCTGCTTTAGCACAGCATCATGGTCTTTTGATTAATGCTGGAGCTTATACTCACACCAGTGTGGCTTTGCGAGATGCGATCGCTGGTGTGAATCTGCCAACAGTTGAGGTTCATTTAAGTAATATTTACCGTCGCGAAGAATTTCGCCATCATTCTTACATTGCTCCTGTCGCGATCGGTCAAATTAGCGGTTTTGGTGTCCAAAGTTATCTTTTGGGTTTACATGCGTTGGTCGATCATTTGCGAGAGCAAGTGTCAGAATAAAGATTGTTAAAAGAAAAGTATTAGTGAGAATTTAGAGGTTGCGCTATTCCCTGATTAGTAGGTTTCGAGGTACTTTATTTGGTGCGTTAATTGCCGGAACGTTACCAATTAAGGATGTAAACAGCCCTATAAATTCGCCACTGTTGACGCAAGAAGTTATTGATGATTTAGAATTTAGTGGCAAAAATTTAATTTCCCAGGGAAAATTAAATTTGGGAGATTGGTTACTCAAAAAAAAAGCCAATTCAGATTTAAATCGAGCAAGCTTAGGTCAGATAAACTTAAACCAGGCAAACGAGCAGCTTTTACTAGCAACATTTTTTGCAACCCTACCCATTGCCCTATTTTTCCACGAAAATCCCCTCAAACTCAAGCAAAATATCACAGATGTAGCGCGGTTATATAGCGATGATTTCGGGATACGAGATAGTAACCTGGCAATTGGTTATGCGATCGCAAAGTCACTTACAGAAACCCTGAATTCAACTGCCCTAATTCCCCAGATTGTAGATTTTTTAGGTGATACTTCCAGCAATGTTCCACAACACTTGCTAAAGGTTCATCATTTATTAGGGGAAGGTACAAGTTTCCAACAAGTTAAAGCAGAATTAAGTAAACTTGGACTGGATAGACAAAACACTTTCAGCCAAAATTCTTCAAGTAAATTAATTGCAGAGGCTTTTTACTGTTTTCTCGCTACCCTTGAAGATTTTCACTTGTCTATTTTACTCTCCCACAAACAAGCTGACCCATCTTTTAGAGCGATTAGCCCAATTACAGGAGCATTATCGGGAGCTTACAATAGTACAGTGGGAATACCTATTGGCTGGCAAACCAGATATTTGCAACAAAAATCGGCAAAATTGCACTCAAACACTTCTTTACAGATGGTAAAATTAGCTGATGAACTTTTGGCTGTATGGTCAGGTGTGTACAACATTGATAACCAAGCAAGCAAAACCAACAAAACAGGAGATTCAACATTTCACAGTCACAGACTGTCTTTACTCGAACCTGATTTTTGCCTGCGCGTTTCTGCATCTCCTCGTGTTAACAAACAACGTTGATTTTTTTTATCAGTTGTAGATAACGTTGCATACAACACAGTTGACAAAATTGCAATATCCTACTGTTCAGCAAAAATTTACAAATATCAGTAATATTTTATATAGTATTGTCACTGTTACCTCACAGGTTGAACTGCTAGTAACAATTGTGTCAAGGTGCATCTCAGTTTGTAGCGGTATCCTGAAAAGATATTGACTTTCAAAATATTTTCTAACTATTTCAGTGTAACGGTCAAAATATTCAATTGCGGTCATAGGTGATGAAACAAGCGCCATTTTTGCAGTTCTTGTCACAGCGATTGGGTAAGTGGCGACGGCAGTACAAAAAGCTACGTCGGGGGCTTTTATCCAAAACGCTTAAAAAATGGCAAATAGGCTATGGTTTGCATGGAGAAATAGGGAATTTGATAAATGATTCGTAGGTATTTATACATTAACGCTAGAAAAAATACCTAAGAATTCCCTAGTAATTTTTGCGATCGCGGTTTTGGCATTAACTGGGGTAATGGGGCAAAAATTTTATAATCAGCCTCAAATGATAATTGGGACTAAAGCATTGGCAACCATTCAAGCACCCCATACCGACACCATTGAAAATATCTACGAAACCCAAGCGAAGCGTCAGGCTGCGAGTAGTGCTTCAACACCAATTTTAATGGTTGATGTCAATATTAATCAGAGCATTGACAATAAGCTGCGAGAAATTTTGGAACAGGGAAACCAAATCCGCACAATTGCTGGTTATTTGCCTTATTACGCTGACAGTTCAATTTTATCAGTCGTATCGCAGCGCTATTTACGGGCAGCCTCAAGCCAAGAATGGCAAGCGTTTCAGGATGCTATTTTCCCAAATAATTCTGCGATCGCCAATCTACCCAGTTCCCACAAGCCAAATCTGGGAAGTTCTTCTACAAAAAATACACCAGGAATTAGCTGCCAGGATGGGAGTTGTTTTGGACAACTCGAAAATTCCACTTTGAATCGCGATAAGCAGAGCTTAATGCCTCCAACATCTCGCAATTTTCGCAGCATAGTAGCGCATACATCAAAATCAATGTCGGATTCCCAGAAAATTTTAACCCAAGTACCCAACCAAATACCAGTAGACTCTTCCTTTAGTAATTTTTTAGCTAGTAACAACGATTTGTTGTCTCAAGCAGTCACAGAAATTCAAACCTACCGATTAACCACTTCCCAACAAAATATATCTGCACTTATCGAGGAAATATCGCGATCGCGGCAAAGATATATTCAAGCTAAAGCAAAAATAGCCGAACTGACCAGCCAGAATCCCAACTTACCTTACAGTAACGATTTAGTGCTGGATTTATCAACAGAGGACTGGATAAATACCCAAACAGTGATTCAGCAAACAGCCCAGCGCATTCTTGCCCAAGGTATTTACCCAGGACTACCAAAAACCATTTTGGCAGATGCAATCAAGCTCAATTTGGAATCTGCAATCCCGAAAGAAGCAGAACCTTTTGCTACCAAGTTATTATTAACAACACTCCAACCCAACCTCAAAAAAGATGAAGCGAAAACACGAATCCAAGCCAAAAATGCTGCTGCTGACATTCAACCTGTAATGATTGCAATACAGCAGGGTGAGGTAATTGTTCGTAAGGGTGAAGTTATTCGCGATTGGGATATCCAGGTATTAGAACATTACGGTTTAATTCGCAGGGAAGTAAAATGGTTGAAGTTGATTCTTTTGACGATGATAATTGCCACGGCTGTAACGATTTTTGTAATTATCGAAAAGCGCGTAAAATATCGCAAAAGACAACGCGATCGCATTTTAATTTTATTACTCACCCTCAGCATCCCTTTAGTGCTAACAATGGGTACTTCATTCACAACCTGGAGCGCTTCGGGTTTGCTTTTAGGTAGTCTTTATGGCACTACTGTTAGCGTTACAGCTATCGGTTTACTAACATTGCTCCTACCCTTTAGCTTGGAAATTAGCAGAATCACACTTTTAGCAGGTGCAGCAGGTGCATTACTCGGTGGTTGCGTAGCGCAAAAATTGCGATCGCGCGAAGAATTAGCTTTACTGGGAATTGGAATTGCGATCGTCCAAGGTGGTATCTATTTAATTCTCAAGATTTGTATAGGTACAGCATTTAGTGGTCACTTATATGCTGTATTAAAAGAATCACTATTATTTGCTTGTTCCGGTTTAAGTTGGAGTATCATCGCTTTGGGTTTAAGCCCCTATCTCGAACAGCTTTTCGATTTAGTCACACCAATTCGTTTAGCAGAACTCGCAAACCCCAATCGTCCCCTGCTCAAACGTCTCGCAGCCGAAACTCCCGGAACTTTCCAGCACACTTTGTTTGTTTCTAGCCTTGCAGAAGCCGCAGCTCGCAAACTTGGATGTAACGTCGAACTTGTGCGTGCCGGAACATTATACCACGATATCGGGAAAATGCACGACCCCCAAGCATTTATCGAAAACCAAATGGGAGTACCCAACAAACATGACACGGAAATAAATAACCCTTGGATAAGTGCCGAAATTATCAAGAAGCATGTTAGTGAAGGTTTAGTAATGGCACGCAAGCACCGCTTACCAACAGCGATTCAAGCATTTATCCCCGAACATCAGGGAACAATGCAGATTGCTTATTTTTACCATCAAGCACAGCAACTCGCGAAAACATACGATAAGCGGAGTTTATCACCGGAGGTATATCCCAGCGAAGTTGATGAAAGTGACTTCCGTTATGATGGTCCGATTCCCCAGTCAAAAGAAACCGCGATCGTCATGCTTGCCGACTCCTGTGAAGCAGCATTAAGAAGTCTCAAAGATACAACTCCCGAACAGGCTTTATCAATGCTGAATAATATTTTGCGCGCTCGTTGGCAAGATAAGCAACTTGTTGATTCTGGACTTACTCGTAACCAAATGTCAGAAATTGCGAAGATATTTGTCGAGGTTTGGCAACAGTTTCACCATAAACGGATTGCGTATCCGCAGTTAAAAGCAAGTACAACGGAAAAATAATTTGGGGATTGGAAATAGGGCATTAAGTATTGGGAAAAAATTAATTAATATTGGATGCTGCCTACAGCGTTGACGATCGCCTCGCTTTCTCTACATGTCACGCATTGGCAAAACGGGAGGGAATGTTGTTAGGGGCTTCCACAGGGGCAATTACCGCAGCCGCTTTGGCGGATGCTCGCAGGTTTAAAGCACCTCAGACAATGTTGTTACTTAACCCTGACAGAGGCGATCGCTATTTGGAAACGGTATACAATGCTGACTGGATAGGTGAACAAGGATTGACAATACTGGAAAATGCAGATTTAGTCTCAGCGATTCAAAATCTTGTACCTGTGCCGTTGAATGTTGTCTGTAGGAGCCATGTGTGAAATTGAAATTATTAGCAGATAATCCCCATCAAGTTAGTTTAGCTACCCTATGGTGGGAATTTTTACCTTTATCCTTGAGCGACGTGACAATGGCATGTGGCGACCCAATGGTGACAACTACCTTGGCTCATTTACCTTTGCCACGGGAAAATATTGCTGCTGTCGGCATTGCCAAATCCCTGGCAATCTTTTTTGAAAGTCCAATTATCATGATTCTTCATGCCTCGAATGCCTTAGCACCAAACAAAGCATCACGTCGGGCTTTGTGGCGGTTTACGCTACTTTTAGGGGGTGGACTCAGTTTATTATTGACCCTGTTGGCGATGCCATTCCTATTTGATGCCCTCGCTAGACCAATTCTTGGCATTCCCAAGGACTTAGGGAATACTGTGCGTCAGGTGCTATTACTCATGGGAGGTTGGGCTTTTGCGATCGCTTGGCGACGATATTTTCAAGGTTTATTAATTTACCAAGGTTTATCCCATGTGATCGCCAAAGCAAGTATGCTGCGGTTGGGAACGCTGGGATTGATTATGTTCGCAGGCTTTTGGCTCCATGTTCCTGGCGCAATTTTGGCTGGTTTGGCGTTAATAATTGCGGTTGTGGTGGAAGCGGTTGTGGTGACAATTTTTGCTTATCGCAGTGGCGCAACTTTATCCCCACCCCAAACGGAAACCCAGTTACCAGAAAATTTGAAGGAAGTATGGCGATTTTATTTACCCCTCGCCAACTCGATGATGGTGGTATGGGGAGGACGAGCTTTATTAATCGGAATTATTGCCCGCGCAGTCGATGGGGCAATTGCGATCGCATCTTGGTCTGCGGCTTGGGGTTTAGTGCTGGTAATTGCTAATTCAACCCGCATGGTACAACAAATCATCATTAAATATCGTGGCAAAACGGACGATCGGCTTCTTTTTACTTTTGCTTTGATGGTGGGTAGTATTTGCTCGTTGCTTTTGCTGTTAGTCGCTGCGACTCCTTTGGTAATCAGATAGTACGTAGTTTTATTGGTAACGATAAGGACTTAATCGCTGCAATAAAACCTGTGTTATTTGTCTGTACAATCATTCCTTTGATGGTGTCATTGCAAAATGCAACACAGGGCTTTTTAGTAAGTGAAGGACGGACGGGTAGTGTGAACTTTGCTACCTGGATTAGTACTGGAGTATTATTAGTGGTATCAATTTTAGCAGTGCAAGCTGGTATGAAAGGAGCCACATCTGCCGCGATCGCAATGGTCGCAGCGATGCTGGTTGAGGTTATTTGTTTGTTATGGAAGCGAGGGGCAAAACAACGCTGAAGGTGCTGCCTATACCGAGATTGCTTTCGACCTTTAACTTACCACCATGAGCATCAATAATCGCATTCGCGATCGCTAATCCCAAACCGGAACCACCACTTTGTCGGGAACGATCTGCATTCACCCGATAAAAGCGGTTGAAAATATGGGGTAAGCAACTGTTCGCTAATTTCTACCCATATATAGACAAAACTTACTTATTGTCTATATCTTGAATTAATCTATCAACATATTCTCTCAGCCGTTCTTGCCAATCTTGGACGGCTTTTAATTTTTCTTTTTGCCCAACCCTACCCTTAAAGCAGATTGGCGACTTATCTAATTCTTCTTTGATTATTTTTTTTTTGCACCGAGTTTATTATCTTTTTGAAAAGGCATTGACACGTAGGTTTTTATGTTAGTATACTGACTAATGCAAAACATTTGAGAGGTCGAGTCAAATGCAATTAGTCGAAAAGCACGTAATCAACAAACACCATAGATTCTGGAAAGAGTGTGATTATTTAGCTTTGCAATCCAAACATCTTTATACAGCACTTCCGTCTGTAATGAGGTACACTAGATTAAAATACAAATACTTTTAAATGAAGTCATACTCTATCGATCTTTGAGAAAAAATAGTTGCGGCGCATATTCAGAAAAACATTTCAATCAGGAAAGTAGCTAATATATTTTCTGTATCAAAAAGTTTAGTACAAAAGCTTGTAAAACAACAAAAAGTTGATGGAAATTTACAACCTAAGCCGCGAGGAAAACCACAATTTAGTTATCTGACAAATGCGGATATAGATTTAAGAGAATTAGTTGAAGCACATCCAGATGCAACACTGATAGAGTTGTGTGAATTATTTGC
>JAAUPE010000268.1 GCA_012034595.1 Calothrix sp. CSU_2_0
TCATTGGAGGATGGGGAATTGGGGAATTGGGCATTGGGGATGGGGGATTGGGCATCACGTATTACCCTTATCTCTATTGTCTACCTGTAATCACCAATTATTTTTTTTCGCTTGGGTACACTTGTCAATTTAAAATTTAAGTTCCCGACAATTACTAAGGAGTGTAAAAGTTTTCATGTTAGCTAAAAGAATCTTACCGTGCCTGGATGTGAAGGCGGGACGAGTTGTAAAAGGAGTTAACTTTGTCAACCTGAAGGATGCAGGCGACCCGGTAGAATTAGCTAAGGTTTACAATGAAGCAGGTGCTGATGAGTTAGTATTTCTTGATATTACGGCTACTCATGAAGACAGAGGCACGATTATCGACGTTGTTTACCGAACCGCAGAACAGGTATTTATTCCCCTCACAGTCGGTGGTGGTATCCAATCCTTAGAAAATGTTAAAAATTTGTTACGAGCTGGCGCAGACAAGGTTAGTATTAATTCTGCGGCGGTACGTGACCCAGACTTTATCAATCGTGCGAGCGATCGCTTCGGGAACCAATGCATAGTTGTTGCAATTGATGCCCGAAAACGAGCAAATCCCGACAACCCAGGTTGGGATGTTTATGTTAGAGGTGGTAGAGAAAACACTGGTATTGATGCCCTTTCTTGGGCTGCCGAAGTCGCCAAGCGCGGTGCCGGAGAACTACTAGTGACTAGTATGGACGCTGACGGCACTCAAGCCGGGTACGATTTACCACTAACACGTGCAATTGCTGATACTGTCCAAATTCCCGTTGTCGCTTCGGGTGGTGCGGGTACTTGCGAACACATTCACTCAGCCCTCACTGATGGTAAAGCCGAAGCCGCACTTTTAGCCTCGTTGCTACATTACGGACAATTAACTGTTAGTCAAATCAAGAATTATCTGCGCGATCGCCAAGTTCCTATTCGCATGGTTTCCTAATTTTTATCAACTATCTAACCACTTCAATGTGGTTAGACACAGTTATTAGAATTAGTGTTAATCTTGATTAAGAAGAATAAACTTATATTAATAAAATGTTGATACCTATATTAGTTTTTGATGTAGCACTGGTTGCCTGGTCGCTACACCTGATGGAAAAGGCTGTCGAGCATAAAGAGTTTTCTTTAATGCTAGCGGGTACATTAGTTGCTTTAGCAGCAGCAGCTATGCTGGTTGTTTATTTCCTAATGGGACACTGCATGAGCTATTTACTGAACATATAAAAATTACTTGTCATGGCGATTTATTTATCTCATAGTTAAAAAAATAGGTATCAAGATATTAATTATTAAGTAAAGCTAAAGATTTTTAAGTTAAACCATATGCACAAATAATATTGACATCTAGTACCTATCTTGAGGATAATAGCGAAGTGTTTTTCTGATGAATGCGGGGTTATAGCTCAGTTGGTAGAGCGCTACAATGGCATTGTAGAGGTCACCGGTTCGAGACCGGTTAGCTCCATTTATACATATCGAATAACAAAGTCCTCAATTCTTGGTATCAGGATTTCTTGCTAATCTTTAAGATGGTAGCGCGATCGCAACAGGTAAAGCGTCTCTCTTGCTCAATTCCACTGTCCTTGGTCAACGGGATAAACAGCTGTCTGGGTTTCTACATCATCATAATTTCTTAACCGACAATTTTTAGATTAAACAGCACCATGTATTTATTACATCTAAGTAATTATGGTAGAAACAATCAAAGCGCGTGATATTAGTCTTTACGAATTGGAAGAAAAATTTGGTTTACAATTAGTCACAGAACCTAATTTTTTTCCCGAATGGGTAAGTGATTTAGGGTCACTTAATGATTTAGAAAAATTATCTTTAGAGCGAGTTAAAAGCAATTATTTCAATTTAACTAAACGTCGTTCCATGTCAGAAGAAGCAGTGAAGATGGTAGTACTATCACCACTGCTAGATTTAGCAGATTTTTATCAACCTCCGTTTGAGATTGAAACTGAAACATCTACTGAAATTTCAGATAAAGATGAAAACGTTATTATTAAAGGCAATATCGATGTTTTAGTGATACAAAAGCAGCTTTGGGTCTTAGCTATTGAATCAAAAAGCACTAAATTTGATGTGATGAGTGCATTACCTCAAGCACTAGCTTATATGCTTGATAGTCCTAATACTAAATCATCTACTTATGGATTAATTGTTAATGGCAGAGAATTTGTGTTTATTAAATTATTACAACAAGAAAAACCAAAGTATGCGCGTTCTTATGCTTTATCAATTGAAAAAGACAATGAATTACAGCAGGTTTTAAGTATATTGAAATGTATCGCTAATTTGCTTAAACAAAATTAATTCTAGGTCAAGTAAAAACTCCACCTAGAATTTAATCTATTCAATTTTATATATCATTTGGTATTTTTACCTTTACAAAACACCCTTAGAACTAGGAATTACACCACCACGACGGGGATCGATTGCGATCGCAATTTGCATAGAACGGGCAAATGCTTTAAAGGTCGCTTCAATAATGTGGTGTGAATTAATACCATCTAATTGACGAATGTGTAACGTCATTTGGCTATGATTGACGAGAGCAACAAAAAACTCGCGTGTTAACTGAGTATCGTATGTACCAACTCGTTGCGTAGGAATTTGTAGACCATAACTCAGGTGCGGACGACCAGAAAAGTCTAATGCGACTTGGACTAAAGCTTCATCAAGGGGTGCAAGAAAGTTACCAAAGCGCACAATACCTTTTTTATCACCTAATGCTTTATACAGTGCTTGTCCAAGAGTAATACCTACATCTTCGTTAGTGTGATGGTCGTCAATATGTAAATCACCAGTCGCACGTACATCCAAATCAATTAAACCGTGGGAAGAGATTTGATGTAGCATGTGGTCGAGAAAAGGGATGCCAGTATCAGCATGACAAACTCCTGTTCCATCAAGGTTGATGGTTACTTTTACGTCAGTTTCTCCAGTAGTACGACTTACCGATGCGATACGTGCGGGGGAATTAGATGTTTCGGAGTGAGAGGAGAGAGTTTGCATAGTTAATTGGGCAATGGGCAATGGGCAATGGGCAATGGGCATTGGGCATTGGGTATTTAAAACAATTCACAATTCGCAATTACGTCACATTCCCATAATTTCATACCCGGCATCAACATACAGCACTTGTCCGGTAATTCCACTCGACAAATCGCTACACAAAAACGCTGCGGTGTTACCGACTTCGATTTGGGTGACAGTGCGACGTAGAGGTGCGACTGCTTCGACGTGGTGAATCATGTCTAAAATACCACCTACAGCGCTCGATGCTAAGGTGCGAATTGGACCAGCAGAAATAGCATTGACACGAATATTATTTTGTCCGAGTTCGGAAGCCAGATAGCGAACACTGCACTCAAGCCCAGCTTTAGCAACACCCATAACATTATAGTTGGGGATAGCGCGGACACCACCCAAATAACTAAGGGTGACAATACTTCCACCTTCGGTCATTAATGGTTTTGCTGCACCAGCTAGCTGAACAAGGGAGTAGGTACTAATTTCTAGTGCCGTGTTAAAACCCGATCGCGATGTTTGACTAAAATCCCCAGTCAAGTCATCTTTACCAGCAAAAGCGAGACAGTGAATGAGTATATCTAGCTTGCCCCATTTTTCCCCAATGGTGGCAAAAGTCGATTGAATTTGCTCGTCGTTTTGCACATTACAAGGAAGAAATAAACTGGGGTTTAGGGGTTCTACGAGTTCGGCAACTTTTTTCTCCATTTTGCCCTTCTCGTCGCTTAGGTAAGTAATTCCTAAATTTGCTCCCGCTTTGTGTAATTGTTGGGCTATTCCCCAAGCGATAGAACGGTTATTGGCAATACCTGTAACAAGGGCATTTTTTCCAGTTAGGTCTAGCATATATATTCTTCAAACGATAATCCAGAGGTTCCCGTGAACGCGATTCTCCACATAAAGATGTTATGGGTTCGCCGATTGCACAACACAAAAAGCGATCGCATCAGTTAGAGCATACTAGAATCTCAGGTCAAGTTTGCCTTTGTTTCTGGTTCATTTTTGTGTCTAATGTTCTTGTCAAGATATAACAAATCAGTAAATATGGATAGATTATCCGTTTTTTCTCTTCTCAGATAACCAGCTTTTTGGGTATCTAGATGTTTCCTGATTAGTTTTTTATGCCTCAGTATTTAACCTTGACTATGGAATATTTATCCCTAATTATTAGGCATTTCCCTAACCGGACAGTTTCATAATTCCTACATAAGTATAAGTATTTAAAGAGGCGCATATCTCTTATTTTTAGTGCTTTTGTAGCTTGTTTGTTACCATGTATTTTTTAAACTTGACAAACCAGTAACAAATACTAATCATGAACCTATAACTAATGATTAATGGCGCAGAAGAAAAAATCTGACTTATTCCTTAAGATATTCCTTAATTACCAAGGTTTTTTCTTAATCAAAGCTTTGCATCAGAAGTTTTTGTAAATAGTTATCAAAAGTAGTAGCGGTAAAGATGAAAAATTATGTATCATGGTGAACAAATAGTCTTTGCAAACCTTGATAAAGGAAGGTTGAGTATAGGAAAGTACAAAAAGGTTGACAATGTAATATTGATTTTTCAAGTGTATTCTTAGGTAATCTGTTTTAATTTTCCGGCATTGGGTAGGGGAAGGGAGATGATCGTGACACAAGATAAAGCCCTCGCAAACGTATTTCGTCAGATGGCGACTGGAGCGTTTCCACCTGTTGTGGAAACGTTTGAACGTAATAAGACCATCTTTTTTCCCGGCGATCCTGCTGAACGAGTTTATTTTCTTCTCAAAGGTGCAGTAAAGCTCTCCAGGGTGTACGAAGCGGGAGAAGAAATAACGGTAGCGCTGCTACGGGAAAATAGTGTATTTGGTGTTTTGTCCTTATTAACGGGAAACAAGTCGGACAGGTTCTACCACGCGGTTGCATTTACCCCTGTGGAATTGCTGTCAGCCCCAATCGAACAAGTGGAACAAGCGCTCAAAGAAAATCCAGAATTGTCGATGTTAATGCTGCGGGGTCTCTCCTCGCGGATATTACAAACAGAGATGATGATTGAAACGCTAGCTCATCGCGACATGGGTTCGAGATTAGTCAGCTTTTTGTTGATTCTTTGCCGCGATTTTGGCGTTCCTTGTGCGGATGGCATCACAGTCGATCTGAAATTATCGCATCAAGCGATCGCTGAGGCTATCGGTTCGACCCGTGTCACCGTTACCCGCTTGCTGGGTGACTTGCGCGAAAAGAAGATGATTTCAATCCACAAGAAAAAAATTACTGTCCATAAACCTGTTACCTTAAGTCGCCAATTTACTTAGGCTGACTTAAATTTTCAGCCAATTTACTAAAAAAGTGGTTGGGGGAATCGAGGTGGCAAATGTTTGTATTCAATGCTTAGGCAGCTATAAGCTAGCATTAGTTAGTCAGCCAAGTAAAAAGTAAAAAGATAAAGGTAAAAAGAAAACCCCAGAGATAAATCTAGGGGCTTGAAACAAGGAATCTTTATCTTTCTCCATGAATCAATTCAGGGGCTTGTATCCGTTGAGATA
>JAAUPE010000269.1 GCA_012034595.1 Calothrix sp. CSU_2_0
AATCCCATCCCTAATCCCAATCCCAATTCCCAATTCCCAATCCCCAATTCCCATATCAATTGCCATTCTAGCGATTTGCTACGACTTCTGGTGTAACAACGAAGGTTAAAACAGTTTCATCGACTCCTTTTAATTCGAGTGGACTACCTTTAGTAATTTCTTCGTCTTGCAAGTAATCTGCGACTGCTGCGGAGACAAGTATACTACCAGGGGTAGCGGCTTGCTGTAGGCGAGCGGCAATGTTAACACTAGGACCAATTGCTGTATAGTCAGCACGTTCGGCACTGCCAAACATACCGACAACAGCTGTACCTTGGTGAATCCCACAACGGAATTGTAAGCCGTTTCGCCCATCGCTATCAAAAATACCTTGTTCGTGCCAACGTTGATTTAGTTCCTCAAGTCCGCGTAACATTGCTCTGGCTGTATTAATCGAACGTCGTACCTGTTCGTTGGGTGTAAGTTCTTCTGGCGCACCAAATAGAGCTAAAATAGCATCTCCCATAAATTTATCAACGGTTCCACCATTATTAAATACTGCCCGTGTCATTGTTTCCAAATACTCGTTGAGTAATTCGGCAACTTTGCGCGATCGCAATGTGTTCGAGAGTTGAGTAAATCCAACGATGTCGCTAAACAACACAGTAATTAGACGGGGTTCTGGTCGTAAATCTAATACTAAATTGCCGTCTGCGGCTTTTTGGACTAAAGCTGGTGGTAAAAATCGTTGCAATACTGATTCTGTTAAATAAGTATTTAATTCTAAAACCCGTCGCTCGTTATCTTTGAGTGCGACAAGGTTGCGGACTTCTGCCAATAATTCGCGATCGTTAAAGGGTTTTGCTAAATAAGCATCTGCACCTAGCTCTGTCCCAGATATGCGGGTTTCTTCATCAATTTTTGCAGTTAACAAAATAACGGGTGTTCCTTTCAATTTCTTGTCTTTGCGAATCATCCCAATCATTTCTAATCCCGTGACCAATGGCATCATTAAATCTGTCACAATCACAGTTGGTAGGATTTTTTCTGCGGTACGGAAACCTTCATCGCCGTTACGTGCTGTGTATACTTGGTAGCCATTATTACGAAGAATCCCAGAGACATAACCGCGCAAATCTGGGTTATCGTCAACTACTAGGACGGTATACCCTGTTGGAACTACAGTATTAGAAGTATCAAAATCATCATTAAATTCAATATCACTATTGTCGTCTGAGTCAATTAGTTCTAAATCCGCAAGTTCGACATTAGCACGGCTCTTATTTAATTCTACAGGTGCATCTTGCAAGTATTCCGAGGCAAGATGCTTGCTTCCTGGTAACAACCAAATATTAAATGTGGTGCCTTTACCATATTCTGATTCAACGGTGACATGACCGCCATGAATTTCCACAAGCTCTTTGACTAAAGCTAAACCCAAACCCGTACCTTCATAGGAACGGTTTTCTGAACCTTCGGCTTGACGGAAGCGTTCAAACAGGTGGGGAATTTGTTCTTCACGAATCCCAATCCCGGTGTCCCGAACTCGGAGAACACACTTATCGCTTGTGGATTCGACGATGACGCTAATCGTCCCACCTTCGGGAGTGAATTTCATGGCATTCGACAGCAGATTGTACACAACCTTGTCGAATTTTTCCATGTCTAAATATACCGTTGGCGATTCTTGAAGATTGCTAGTTAATTGCAATCCTTTTTTCTCACAATAGGTACGGAAGGATTCGATAATTTGGCTGACAAATTCAACTAGGTCACAAGGACGAAAAGTTGGTTGCATCTTCCCAGCATCAAGACGCTGTAAATCGAGCAATTGATTGACTAAACGCAGCAAACGGCGAGAATTGCGTAAAGCGATCGCACTTTGAGAATATGATAACCCCTCTTTATTCGCAACTGCTGATTCTAAGGGACCTTGAATTAGGGTAATAGGTGTGCGGAATTCGTGGGAAATATTTTGGAAAAATTCGGTTTTTTGCTTATCCAATTCCAGCAAACGTTCGGCTTGTTCGAGGGTTTTTTGATACAAACGCGACTGCTGTACGGCAATTGCAGCTTGTGCAGCAACGGATTTTGCCAATTCTACTTCCGATGCTTGCCATCTCCTTGCCTTGTTATCTTGACGTAGGGTTATACTGCCGATACTTTTACCATCTGCCAATAATGGTACAACCATCAAAGAACGCGATCGCCCTCTTAGGGGTAAATCAAATCCGCTCAATTCTGGGGGACAATCGTGCATATCACCGATGATTACTGGTTCCTGTGTCCGCAACATTTCTTGCAAAATCAGATTCCCTTTAATTGGTGATGATGATTGGGGTAATACCTGATGTGAATTACTGGTTTGAGTAGTTGAGTGTTCTTGGTTGGAATTTGGGAAACTAGAATTTGGGGAAACTGAATTTTCGACTTTATCGTATAAACCAACGCAGCACACATACTCATCCTCTTCCGTCCAGAGGGAAAGCACACAGCCATCAACTTGTAAAGCTTGTCCGAGCTGGTAAGTAATTGCCGAAAAAATCTCTTCTTGGTTTAAACTCGAACGAATCGCACTAGTTATAGTGTTGATTAATGCCTCACGTTTAGCGAGCGATCGCACTTGCTCGTAAGCATATGCTTGTGACAGCGCTAAAGCCGCTTGATCTGCCACCATCACCACCAGCTTAACTTCATCATCGCCCCAAACTCGACTGTTATGACATTGGTGCAATGCCAATACAGCCATTAATTCTTGTCGGAGAATCAATGGTACAACTACACTCGAATTAATGTTTGCCGTCGAAAATGCATTCCCACGAGCCACTAGTTCTGGCGTATTACCTTGAATGCGATCGTCGTTAGTAATGTCATTAATTACTTGAACTTCACGGGTTTCCCATACAGTTTGCGCGAGAAGAGATGGAGAAGACTGGGAAGACGAAATAATTGCTTCTTGTCCACTTTCTATCTCCCCCCTTGCTTCTACTGGTTTTTGATAAACAAAACCCTCATCTGCCAACTGTCCATCCCAAAAGGGACGCAACAGACAGACATCAACTTCCAACATATGACCGACAGTATCGACAATTGTTTGTAGAATTTGCCGATAGTCGAGGGCACTACGAATAGTATTTGTAACGGTGTTTAATAAGGATTCTTGACGCAAAGTGCGCGTCAGTTCGCGGGTTCTAGCTTTGAGGACATTATGGGTATCCAAGGCTTGGCGAACCACAGCCTTTAATTCCTCCGCTTCCCACGGCTTTGTAACGTATTTAAATACTTTACCTGCATTAATAGCTTCCACCAAGTCTTCGACATCGGTGTAGCCAGTTAAAATAATCCTAATTATATCGGGATATTGGGTAGCTGTTAAACTTAAAAATTCTGTACCGCTCATCATCGGCATTCGTTGGTCAGAGATGATTACCGATACATCTCCTTCATCTGCCAGCAAATCTAATGCGGCAGGACCAGAAGTTGCCCTTAACACCTTGTAGTCACGGTAAAAAGTGCGGTAAAGCAAGTCAAGATTGTCGGGTTCGTCATCGACAACCAAAATTTTAGGCTTACTGTTTGCTGGGGATTTCATGCACCGCTTTCCTGCTGTAACGGCAGTTGAATAAAGAATAAACTGCTTGAGTTGGGATGAAACTGAGTTTGGTGTAATTGGTAGCAGCACATTTCGACTGAAAAAATATATTGCCTAGATGACTGCTGATGCCAAAAGCATTTTTTCACTTGAATTTGCCTGTTTTTCACCCTCAATAATTGCTGTCTGCTTTGATACATTATGATTTTGCTGGCGATTGGTTTGAGTTCCTCTTAACAAACGCTTGTTTACCAATTTGGCTTTTTTACCGCACCGTCAGGAAAATTTACCGTTGCGTACAACATTAAGGATAAATTGCTCTATCCATTTGTATCCGCATATTAAGTTTTCCCGCTTCAGCCCTAACACTAACACTCGCAGGTAAATTTTATTAAACAAGGTCATTTTGGAGTCAGAAATATTACAAATATAAGAAAAATTAAAGAAGAATGCAGAACTCAGAATTCAGAATCCAGAATTCAGAATTCAGAATCAATTAGTGGGAGACAGCCTACGGGTTCTATAACTGGCGTTCCCAGAGGGTAAATCACTAAATTTTTGATATGGTGGCGACTTAAACCCATTTATACTCTTGTCCATAATAGAACTAAAGTTTACCCAGAACTAAGTTAGCTAAGTATTTTCATATATAACTAAATGTTGTCTTTTGACCCCAATTACCACCTATACACCGTCTCCTGACTTCTGCATCCTGACCCCTGACTTTAAGCACAAAGTATAGTATTAGACAAACAGCCGTACTAATTTAGTAACTCAAACTAACCTAAATACTAGAGAAAATCCCATTGTAAGGGTTGCAAACCTGTGTTGCTGTGCATCGACAATGATAAACAATACTCATATAACTAATCAATTTGTTTAAGTTAATGACTACTGTACTTAGCGATCGCGATGAATGTCATTAGGGAAAATGAGGAAAGATAAGCAGTGTTACTGGGTTGAAGATTTTTTATGATTTTGGGATGTGGAGATGTGTTTTGTTCATCCCGTCTCTAGGCAAGATTTTTTGCCCGATCTTTCCCCCCGCTCTAAAAAAAGTTTTATGTTTAATTCCCATAAGAGTTTTCCTTCCTGTAAACTGTTGTTCTAGGATATTGGAACAGATTTTCGTTGCGTCAATTACGCGAAGCTAACCTTGAAACCCTGGTTTTTCCATCCATCTCCACAACAGCGTGATACTTCCACGAACTCTAGTGCATCTTGTCACTTCGAGGTTCGTGCAGCTACGTCTGTCGATTTGCAAGGCATTTCCCAAATTATTGCCGATAGTTTTCATTCACCAAATGGTTTTTGGGGGTGGGCTTTTCCACTATTACGCTTGGGTATTCATGAAGATTTGAGGCATCGCTTGACATCTCCCGCTCCACACCATCTTTGTTTGGTTGCTGTTGACAAAAACTCAACAATCGATTACTTGGCTGGTACTGTCGAATTAGGGGTGCGTTTTAGCGATAGTTGGGCACAAGCTGCTAAAAGCTTTCCTTATTTGTCAAATTTAGCCGTACATCCAAATTATCGCAGGCAAGGGGCTGCCTCCGATCTACTGGCAGGATGCGAAAAGCTTGCCCAAGAATGGGGTTTTCAAGATATTTATCTCCACGTCTTGGAAAATAATTATCAAGCGCGTCAGCTATATTTCAAGCATGGATATCGTGTACATAAAGTTGAGGGTAATCTCAATACTGTCATTTTTAGACGCGCACGCCAAATTCTTTTACACAAGCATCTCACCACCGATGCAATAAGCGGAGCTTAATGCAAGAAAGTATATCGCATCATCTTTCCGGTATTTTTCCTCCATCCTCTAGGCAACAGCAATCTAACTAGTACAGAACGGCGGAAATAGCGCAAAGTTGCAAAGCTCGCCACGGGGATACTCCCCGGTGGCAGACTTTGCGGCGGTGTCGGTTTCCGTCCCCGCAGTCCCCACCCCTGCGGGGAAGCAAGCTA
>JAAUPE010000084.1 GCA_012034595.1 Calothrix sp. CSU_2_0
AGATATCAAGTTATTCTCAGATAAGACAAAGAGGTTTTAAAGATTAGATGAACCTGGTCTCAATGTAAATATGGTAATGATAATATACTATTTTGCTAATAAATTAAATTACTTAGTTTTTTCAAAAATACTCAAAAACTACACAGTAAAAACTTGCAAAATAAGATTTACTGTCCATTTTGATGATTATTTAATCAAAACTAATAAAAAACAATTCATGAAGAATAAGATTTACCATGCAATCCAGCAATGAATCTCGTCTATCCCGTGCAAGTATCTCTTTAGAAGGTTTATCAGTTGGTGATGCTTTCGGAGAAAAATTTTTCATACATCCCGATATGGCAGCTACTTTTATTGATTTGCGGGCTACACCAGGAGGAAATTGGAGCTTTACCGATGATACGCAAATGGCACTATCAATAGTCTCAATTTTGCGACAATATCAAAAAATTAATCAAGATGAACTGGCAAAAAGCTTTGCCGATCGCTATGAAATGCAACGGGGTTACGGAGCTGCAATGCATGATTTACTCGCAGATATTCGTAATGGAGATAACTGGCAAGAGCTATCTACAAATCTATTTGCCGGACAAGGTTCCTACGGGAATGGTGCGGCAATGCGAGTCGCACCTTTGGGAGCTTACTTTGCCGATGATTTTGACTTATTAGTTAGTGAAGCACGTAAAAGTGCCGAAATCACCCACGCACATCCTGAAGCAATCGCAGGTGCGATCGCGGTTGCTGTTGCGGCAGGAATGGCAGCAAAATTATCTGGTTCGAGTTCTTTACCCACAAGACGAGAATTTTTAGATGAAATTTTGCGTTACATCCCTGTAACCGAAGTCAAATCCAAGATATTTCGCGCTCGTGACATCCTAGAAACAACACCGGGAATAGTCGTTGCGGCAATGTTGGGAAATGGCAGCAAAGTTTCAGCCCAAGATACAGTACCCTTTACTCTGTGGTGTGCGGCAAAACACCTGAATAACTACACTGAGGCAATTTGGGAAACCGTCAGGGTTTTAGGAGATAGGGATACGAACTGTGCGATCGTTGGTGGAATTGTTGCCTTATCTGCTGGGGTTGAGAGTATTCCCACTCATTGGTTGCAAGCAAGGGAAACCCTACCCCAGTGGGCTTTTTCAGAATAACTCTCCCTATAGTCTATATTAGAACCAAGACTTGGGAGAATTCCTCCCCAACCCCCGCCAACTTCTCTCCGCGTAACTTTGCGCTTTCCTTTGCGAACCTCTGCGTTTAAAAGCCAAACTCCAAGCCGTTTTTAGTATAGCTTTATTATTTTTCCCCGATGCATTGGAGGAGTTGGGGGGGAGATTAAACAAACTAAGCGGTAACACCAGAACTCATCTACACACCTTAATTGCAAGCAAAGAACAATTTATTACTTCAACAAATGCTCCTTCACAAACATCACCGTCGCATAAAATTGAAAGTCAATATTTTTCTTTTTACTAAATCCATGACCTTCATCTTTCGCCATTAAATACCACATTGGGACATTATTTTTTTTCACAGTTGCGACTATTTGTTCGGCTTCATTCAAAGGTACACGGGGGTCATTTTTACCGTGAACCACAAATAAAGGCTTTTTAATTTTTTGGGCATTATTTACTGGGGAAATTTTTAAGAGGAACTCACGCATTTTCGGGTTACGCTCATCTCCGTATTCCACACGTCGTAAATCGCGTCTGTAACCTTCGGTTTTTTCAAGGAAGGTGACAAAGTTGGAAATACCCACAATGTCTATGGCTCCACGAATCCGATCGGCATAATTTGTGGAGACTGCCAAGGACATGTAACCACCGTAACTTCCCCCAGTTACCATGACCCTATCTTTGTCTAAATCAGGTTGCTGGGCTATCCAATCTAATAATGCACCAATATCTTTGACTGAATCTTCCCGCTTGAAACCATTATCAAGGGTGAGAAAAGTCTTTCCGTAACCAGTCGAACCCCGCACGTTAGGAAATAATAAAGCTACACCCAATTCATTCAAATAATAATTACCACGTCCCAAAAAACCGGGACGAGATTGTCCTTCGGGTCCCCCATGTATGTCTATAATTACAGGACGCTTGCCTTTAAATTTGGCAGGAGGACGGTAGAGAAATCCCGAAATGGTTTTACCGTCAAAGCTTTTCCATCTAACTAATTGTGCGTCGGTAAACTTGTTGGTGTTTAAACCTCCAGTTTCGCTTTCTGTCCACCTTTCTACTTGATTGGTGCGGATATTTAGGGAGTAGACATCGGCTGTGGAACGGGCTGAAACAAGGGTAAAGCCTAAGTCTTCGTTATTTTTATGCCAGGTAATACCGTATACTTGCCCGACAGGTAGTTTGGGGAATGGTTTTTCTTTATTGGTTGCGGTATCAAGGATGTGGAGAATGCTTGCTCCGTCTTCGTTGGTGACGAAAGCTAAATTTTTACCATCATCGGAAAGGTCGATATCTTCCACATCCCAAGGAATATTACTGGTAAGATAAGTATGTTTATTTGTTCCTAAGTCTATGTATGCTAAACGGGAAAATTCTGATTCTTTATCGGTGACGGTATATAAAGCTTTACCATCTTTAGTAAAGATACCTCCATCATAGGAAACCTTTTCTTTTCCTCCTTTGGGAGTGACAAGCTTCTTTTCACCTGTTGTTGCATTCATCAACCATAAATAGCTTTCATTGGCTGATACATACTCAGTAATTAGTATTTGGGCATCATCTGGTGTCCAGTCTAATGCACCCCATCCACCACCTTCAGATTGTGCTAATAATTTATCGGTTTTGGGGTTTTTAGGATCGATAACGTAAAAATCATTGTCTTTACCAGTGCGACGGGTAGAAGTGTAAACAATGCGATCGCCTTTTGTTGACCATGCACCACCAGCATTTCTCGATTTCCCGTCTGTTAGTAGTGTAACTTCACCTGTGGCTAAGTCGTAGCGATAATTTTGGTTAAATTCATTGCCTCCAATATCTTTACTGAAAACAAAATAATCTCCTTGTGTGGGTTGAAAGCTACCTCCTCCAACACGTTCGGGGAAAAATGTAATTTGTTTTCTCGCTCCGAGAGGACGCTTGACTAAGTGTACCTGTGGTGTATCACCAAATCGGGTAGAAATTAGCATTTCGCGACGCTTCGGATGCCAATTGGAAATACTTGCAGCTCGAAAATTTGTGTAACGTTCTACACTTTCTACTAATGTGGTTGGGATTGGTGGAATCCCTTCAACTACTAAGTTATCACTGGGTGTGATGTTTAGGGTTTGGGCAGTAGCGATAAAGGTTGGTAGTAATACTACTGCGAGGAATGTACAAAATAATCTTGATAAAAATTGCATTCACCGATTATCTCAAATTCTGGTTATTGAGCGGGAAATGTTATTTAAATAAATATGTACTGGATATTATTTTTGGATGTGACTAATTCTGGCTTTATCTAGACGACTCACCGAGTCGTCTCTACTCAATTATTTCTATCTCTTTCAATATCATTAATAACTTTTTCCATATACCAATCTTCTGACATCCCCGGATAATAATATTTTGCTTCTTCAATTAATCGTTCGGCAATTTCCCAATAACCACCGACTAATCGCAATAGTTTTTGACGCTGTAAAGCTGAATTTGGTTTGTTTAAATTAGTGCTGGGAACAGTGATTTTTTTCAAACTATCTAATACTTGCTGATAATTCTTCCAATCTTCCTGTTCGCAAAATATACTTGCTGCTTTTTGATAATCATCAATCGCATTCTGGATTTCTTCAATATGGGTATTCGCTAAACCACGATTGTAATAAGCTTGGGCATCATTAGGATTAAATTCTAATGCTTTTGTATAGTCTTGAATTGCTTTAAAATAATTACCAGTCGAACGATACGCATTCCCTCTCGCAACATACATCATGGCATTTTCTGGTTCTAATTCTAGCGCCAAATTAAAATCAGAAATAGCTCCTTGATTATCGCCCATTTGTAACCTTGCCTTACCCCGATTTCGATAAACAATCGCATCATGAAAATTAAATCTTAAAGCTTGGTTAAAATCAGCAATAGCATCATGAAATTTCCCTTGTTTGCAGCGTATCACACCCCGGCAACAATAAGCCTTGCCATCCTGCGAATCTACTTCCATAGCCCAACCCAAACTTTCCAAAGCTTCGCGAATATCTCCATTTTCAGCTTGTTGAATTAATTGCTTAAAATAGTCTCCTTCCGAAGTTATTTCTAGTGGTTTTTGAGTTGTTTTTAAAATAGCAATAGATTGGGGTTTCGGTTGGAGTTGTTTGATTTTCTCCATACACAAACGACAATTTTCCCCATCTTTCTGTTGCAAATATAATTCTGCCGCTTTTTTAAAGCTAGAAATAGCATTATGAATATCTCCCGACTTCCGCAGTAAGGTTCCCCGCAGATTATGAGCGGCAGCATAATTGTAATTGAGACGAATAGCTTTCTCTACATCATCCATTGCTCCAGGAATATTTTTTAACACCATCCTCGCCAATGCTCGACTATAATACACTTGAATATTCTGCGAATCCAGCTTCAAAGCTTCCGTATAATCCGCAACCGCATGTAATATTTCGCCATAATCGTAATAAGCTAAACCTCGCTGCAAATAAGCTTCAGCAAAATAGGGATTTAATTGTAGCTCTTGGGTGAAATCCGCGATCGCACCAGCATAGTCTTTTTGTTTAGCCTTGAACAAGCCTTGGTTATAATATTCTTGAGTCATGGCTTTGGTTGTATAGGTGAGCGCAACAAATGAAGAATCTGTTTCCTATTGTGCAATAATCTTTGCTATTTTTCCATTACACGAGGATGGGATTTTACAGCACTTTTGAGCAACAAAGAACTTGGTTAAGCATTAATTATTAATTATTATCCAATCCCCATTCCTTCATTTTCAGATACTAATAATCGTCCTTCACCGCTATAAGTCCAAACATAACCTTCTCCACCACCTTTGCCAAAATATCCTAATTTACAATAATCTTCTTTGATACCATTTGTAAAAGCTTTAACCATATCATAATCGGCAATTAAAACTTCTCCATTCGTCAGTTGAATTATCTTTGCTGGTGCTGGTGTTCCTGTTACCAGTTGCGCTTCTTGCTTTGGTAAAGATTTAATCACTATTCTCGAATTTCCATCAGTTGAACCAGCCATTTGCCGCCATTTTAATTTTTTCACACCCATGACAACATTATCCGAACAAAGTTGAAAAATACCATCATCTAATTCCCATTGTTCGTTGTCATTAATCTCAATTTCTGTGTAATTCAAAAAATTACCTTTTGCCTTGGTTCGAGTTTGACTACACCCGTACCACGATAAACTGGAGCATTATAATCTATTTCCGTCATCAAAGAAACAAAAATATCTTTGAGCCGATTATCGGTTTTATAAACTCCATAGTTAAGTTTTCCAAAACAACTATGCAAGCTGCCTTTTTGAATTACAACTCCAGTATTTTCGAGTTTATTTCCACTTGCTGTACAAATGGAATATTTTTTGTCGGATGGTAGTATTTATTTGTTTCTTTATTGATATTATTTTGTAGATACCATAAATCTGTCGGTTCCAATATGTTTACAGAATGTCGCATAATTTTATCTCTCTTACTTTGAGTTAATTCAAACGATAATTTGCTAATAATTCCACATAAACTACTAGAAAATTTATTTTTTCAGTTCTATTTTATACGGTAGATTTACAAGTGTCAGGTACTAGTAAAATAAAATTTACAATCCAAAGCTTGTATACTAAAAACGGATTAGGGCTTTACTTTTGCGTGAAGTGGAAAATTTTCAAATGCTGACGAAGGAAGCATGACAGAAGTTTATTTTTTGACCATTTTCAGTATAGTGAGCGACAGCTAATGTATCCAAAATCTAAAATCTAATGACAGAAGAATTACTTTACCACTACCCTACTTTATACCCAGGTATTTTAGTTAAACGCTACAAACGCTTCTTAGCTGATGTGGAACTAGCATCGGGGGAAATTGTCACAGCACATTGTCCAAATACTGGTCCAATGACGGGGGTTTCAACACCTGGAAGTGCAGTGATGCTGTCATTTAGTAACAATCCTACCCGTAAATTACCGTACACATTAGAGTTAATCCAGGTACATGATAACGAACCTGTTTGGACTGGTGTAAATACGGCTTTACCAAATCGAATTGTCAAATTAGCACTTGAAAAATATTTATTTCCAGAATTAGGAAAATATAGTTTTGTTAAAGGTGAAGTACCTTATGGACAAGACAAAAAAAGTCGCATCGATTTTTTATTAACAGGTAATGATACAGATAAACCGATTTATTTAGAAGTCAAAAATACCACTTGGGTAGATGAGAGATTGGCACTATTTCCTGATACAGAAACGACACGTGGACAAAAACATTTACGCGAATTGATGGCATTAATTCCTCACAGTCGTTCTGTGATGCTTTATTTTATCAATCGGGGTGATTGTACAGCATTTGCCCCTGGAGATAAAGCTGACCCTGTATATGGTAAATTGTTGCGGGATGCGATCGCATGTGGGGTTGAGGTTCTACCTTGTAGTTTTGATGTTACTCCTGTAGGTGTAAAATATCTGGGTTTACTAAAATGTAGTTTCTGAATTAGCTTAAATAATTAGTGTGAAGAATTACTATGACTTTACTTAAGCAGATTCGATTAATGGCTCAATATAATCAATGGATGAATGAGCGTATTTATCAAGCAGCAAAACAATTACCAGACGCTAAACTAAATGAAGATAAAAAATCTTTTTTTGGTTCAATATTAGGAACTTTGAATCACATAACGAAATAATGTCTATCTTCAAGACTCAGAAATTCCGAAATTATGGATATTAACCCCAACAATATCCGAGTCAAAACTATCCAAATTAAATGTGTCTGTAAAAGAAGATTGGTTGACAGGAATATATTTTCTTGGTGATATCCTGCGTACAGCGATTGTTGGAATTCACCAACTTCCGCGAATCCCAGAAACATTGTGGTTGAGACTTTTGGGAAGAGGAACAGTCCAACAAAGGGCTATTGACGAAATAAGTTTATTACCACCTAACCATCCTTTTCAAAAAGCAACGCTAGAATTAATTTATAACCTGCGGGAAAACTTGAAAATCAATCAAAATTTAGAAGAAGATGACAGGGAGTTGATTATGCGACTAGAACCTCTTTATCAACAAGACAGAGAACAAGCAAAACAAGAAGGAAGACAGGAAGGAAGACAGGAAGGAAGGCAAGAAGGAGAGCGTCTTGTTGTCGAAAACTTATTAAAAGTTCGTTTTGGTTCATTAGATGAAGAACTTCAACCAATTATCGAACCAATATTAGCCCTAAATCCCGAAGAATTTACACCACTACTAATTCAATTATCGCGAGAAGAACTAATCCAAAGGTTTAGCAATGTAAATATCTAAATTCCAATCTATACCCACTTTTTGCTACCATCATAATCTCAAGGGCATTAAATCAAGGGTATTTGACGGGTGAATGTATGAGCAAAGGCACGTTATTTGATAAAGTTTGGGACTTACACACAGTTGGGACACTGCCATCGGGGCAAACCCAACTATTTATCGGGCTGCACCTAATCCATGAGGTTACCAGTCCCCAAGCCTTTGCTATGCTACGAGAAAGAGGTTTAAAGGTATTATTTCCCGATCGCACTATTGCCACGGTTGACCATATTGTACCCACCGAGAACCAAGCACGTCCATTTGTCGATAGTTTGGCAGAGGAAATGATGCAAGCGTTGGAAAAAAACGCCAAGGATAACGGCATTATCTTCCATAATATCGGTTCGGGAAGTCAAGGAATTGTCCATGTTATCGCCCCAGAACAAGGACTTACCCAACCGGGAATGACAATCGCTTGCGGAGATAGTCACACTTCGACACATGGGGCATTTGGTGCGATCGCATTTGGAATTGGTACTAGTCAGGTTCGTGATGTTCTTGCTTCCCAAACCCTGGCATTATCAAAATTAAAAGTCCGCAAAATTGAAGTTAACGGGAATTTGCAACCCGGAATCTATGCTAAAGATGTCGTTCTCCATATCATTCGTACCCTTGGGGTTAAAGCTGGTGTGGGGTACGCTTACGAGTTTGCGGGAAATACCTTTGAAAACATGAACATGGAAGAACGGATGACCGTTTGTAATATGGCAATCGAAGGTGGTGCTAGATGCGGTTATGTCAATCCCGACAGTGTTACCTACGAGTATCTAAAAGGACGGGATTTTGCCCCCAAAGGTACAAACTGGAATCAAGCGATCGCTTGGTGGGAATCCTTAAGAAGTGACAAAAATGCCGAATATGACGATGTTGTAGTTTTTCAAGCCGAAGATATTCCCCCCACTATTACCTGGGGCATTACTCCCGGTCAAGGTATTGGAGTTGACCAGCAAGTACCTACACCGGAACAACTGCTCGAAGAAGATAGAGTGATTGCTGAGGAAGCATATAGTTACATGGATTTAGCTCCCGGTCAAGCCATTAAAGGTACAAAAGTTGACGTATGCTTTATTGGTAGTTGCACCAATGGACGTATTACTGACCTGCGGGAAGCTGCGAAAATAGCTGAAGGTAGGCAGGTTGCGGCAGGGGTAAAAGCTTTTGTAGTACCGGGTTCCGAACGGGTGAAAAAACAAGCCGAAGCCGAAGGTTTAGATAAAATCTTTGTTAATGCGGGTTTTGAATGGCGTGAAGCTGGATGTTCGATGTGTTTAGCAATGAACCCCGACAAATTGCAGGGAAGACAAATCAGCGCTTCTTCCTCTAATCGTAACTTTAAAGGTCGCCAAGGTTCAGCTTCCGGACGCACATTATTAATGAGTCCAGCGATGGTTGCAGCTGCTGCGATCGCAGGTGAGGTATTCGATGTGCGTGAATTGGTTTAAGTGCATTTACATAAATTTTTATCTTTTTGTGAATAAATAATGACTAGCGAAGTAAAATTGGTTTCCGGTTCCGGTATTCCCCTTGTCGGTAACGATATCGACACAGACAGAATTATTCCTGCCCGTTTTTTAAAATGTGTCACCTTCGATGGACTCGGAGAACATGCTTTTGAGGACGATCGCATTGCCCTCAATGGTGGGCATCCTTTCGATAAGAAAGAGTATCAAAACGCCAAAATTTTAGTAGTTAATCGTAATTTTGGTTGCGGTTCTTCGCGAGAACATGCACCTCAAGCCATTGCTAAATGGGGTATTCAAGCCATCATTGGTGAAAGTTTTGCCGAGATATTTCTCGGTAATTGCGTAGCTATTGGTATACCTTGTGTTACTAGTGATACGGCAACTGTGACGCGATCGCAGGAATTGATTGCTGCAAATCCCCAAGTAGCAGTAACGGTGAATTTAGAGACGATGCAGGTACAATGTGGTGATTTTTCAGCACCAATATCAATGGCTGAAGGTGTCAGAAATATGTTTATTTCGGGTTCTTGGGATGCTTGCGGTCAATTAGTCGCAGCTTCGGAACAAGTTAAAGCTACAGCCGCAAAACTACCATATATCAATTGGAGTGCCACCGCTTAAAATTAAAGATTACATTCTTCTGCGCGCCTTTACATGAAATAATTCTTATTCTCGTAGGCAGATTACTAATATAAACCTTTAGATTCCCGATTTTGTGAGCGAAGTCGGGAATCTAAATTTTCATCACAACTAATTTATAGTGACTGTAAATTATTCCTTGCAGATTGGGCAGTATTAAATAAGGGGATTCAAACCTGACTGATTTAGTAGCAGAGTATAGGCATAAAATTTATCCTTACTTAGCTATATTTGCATAATATTATTTATGTGAATAGACAACCTAATTATTACTTATAAATAAATGCCTTCGGCAAAAATTTATGTGATATTACTTAAATTTCTCAACTGAGGCTATGACTCACCAACCTGATGAAAATTTAACTTATAAAGATAACTCACAGCCTTTAAGAATGTTTCAACAAGTCTGGAAAAAACGCTCACAAATTTTTAAAAATGTTATTCATCATATCAATTTTTTAAGTATTGAGAAAAAAATCAAATTTGGGTATCTGACATCTGTGGCAGTTGTCATGTCTGGTAGCTTAACAGGGATTGCGATCGGTGATTTTTGGCAAAATCATGCTAACTCTGAACGTATAAAGTTACGTGGAGAACGTATATTACTAAGCAAGTTGAGAAGCGATACTATTAGTTTACAGGTAGTAGCAGCTTTTCCTCCTTCTTTACAAAAAGTTAGGAATTTTCAACAGGCAAAAACAACAGCGATACAAAGAATCACTAGAAACAAAAAATTATTAAATCAAATAAGTAATCAAACAATAATTTTATCAAATCAATCATTTCAAGTTTTATTTGATAAACATCAAGATACACATTTAGAGTTTCTCCAAAATCTCGAATTTTTATTAAATAAAATTGAGCCAAAATCTTTAGGTACTAAACAAATTACTCTGATTAAAGATGATTTTAATAAGTTGAATGAGAGTGCAGTAATACAAGAAACGGAAGATTTTATCAATCAGCTTGTAAATGCAATTGAAGTTGCAGAAAAGCAAGAAGAAAAAGCCGAGTCTAATTTAAAAAAAGTTATGATACTACGTATTATAATTATTTTTCTTAGCATTAGCGCAAGCATTATATTAGTTTACCTATTTGTTATTTATACAAGCAAAAATGTTTCTCTTCCTGTGACTGCAATTATAAATGTTACCCAGCAGGCAATTAAAAAGCAAGATTTCTCACTAAAAGTTCCCGAAAGTAACACTACTGATTTAGCAAAATTGGCGAATTATATCAATCAAATGCTTTATCAACTGAAAACACTTAGCGAAGTACAAAAAAATGCTCAAGTATCTGCTGATAGTGCAAATCAAGCTAAAAGCAAATTTTTGGCAAACATGAGTCACGAATTACGTACACCGCTAAATGGTATTTTGGGTTATGCTCAGATTCTTTCCCGTTCTGAAAATATCACGGAGGAACAAAGACACGGTATTAAAACAATCTATCAATGCGGGTTCCATTTGCTGAGTTTAATTAATGATATCCTAGATTTATCAAAGCTTGAATCCCAAAAACTAGAGCTAGAATTAGTAGATTTTCATCTACCTTCATTCATTCAAGGAGTTGTCGAAATCTGTCGAGTTAAAGCTGAACAAAAAGGTATTGATTTCATTTATGAACCTCAAATTAATCTACCAATAGGTATCACTACCGATAAAAAACGATTGCGACAGATACTCATTAATTTACTAAGTAATGCGATTAAATTTACTAATGCTGGTTGTGTCAAGCTCAAAGTTCAAGTTAGCAATAGTAAACTGCCATCAAATGCATTAATTCATTTTACGATTGTTGATACAGGTGTGGGAATGAGTACCGAACAAATGGAAAATATATTTTTACCATTGAACAGGTTATAAATAGCGATCGCGAGACAGAAGGAACGGGGTTAGGATTAACACTGAGCCAAAAAGTAGTAGAAATGATGGGTAGTTGTATCGAAGTAAAAAGTCAAATTGGAGTTGGTAGTTTATTTGAGTTTGAACTTGATTGTCGAGTCACAGATGACTGGACTGAGACTAGTACTATTACAAGTCAGGGCAAAATAATTGGTTATTCTGGTAGTCGCAAAAAAGTCTTAATTGTTGATGATTATTGGGAAAACCGTTCTTTATTGATTAGTTTATTAGAACCTCTTGATTTTACTCTCATTGAGGCGAATAATGGTAGAGACGCGATTGAGAAAGCATTTGAATATCAGCCAGATTTGATTATTTCCGATATCGCAATGCCAGCGATAGATGGTTGGGAAATGCTATCAAATATCCGTCACTCAGAACTATTAAAAAATACTATTGTCATTTTAGCTTCACCGAATATTAAAGGAGATGAACGTCAAAAAAGTTTAAGTGCAGGAGCGAATGCTTTCCTGACACGTCCAATACAAGTTGAAGAACTTTATAACTTACTAGCAAAACATTTACAAATAAATTGGATTTACGCGACTCCTTCAATTTCATCAGATGATGCTGTGACAGTTGGGACTAGCGAAATGATTATACCACCAGTTGCTGACTTAAATATGCTATTAGAATATGCGAGGAAAGGACAAATCAAAGGAATTAAACAAGAATTAGACCGCATTGCTCGGAAGGATGAAAAATATCACATATTTGTTAGACAATTAAATAAATATGCAAAAAACCTCAATATCCAAAAAATTCGCACTTTCATCCAAGAAAACATAAATCCCCAATAAATCCCTCCAGAAACTTACAAACCTTTCTATATACTAATAATTTATTATTAAAATTTACAGAAATGCTCGACAACAACTTAGAAACGACAGAAAATCTGAATCCAGAAAATACCAGTTCTGATAATGGTCTTAGTAAGGAAATTGAAACTATTTTAGTTATTGATGATAGCCCTACAAATTTAGAAGTTTTATATACAACTTTAGCCGATGCTGGTTATGAAGTGTTGGTGGAGATGGATGGTATTAGCGGTATTGAGCAAGTCAAGAATAATCCACCTGATTTAATATTACTGGATATTATGATGCCTAAAATTGATGGATTTGAAACTTGTCGTCGTTTGCAAGCAAATCCATTCACAAAAGATATTCCCATCATTTTTATGACAGCACTAAGCGATACTGTCGAGAAAGTCAGAGGATTGAAACTTGGAGCAGTTGATTATATTACCAAACCATTTCAACAAGATGAAGTTTTAGCACGAATTAAAGTCCAATTAAAATTACGACGTTTGAATATAGAATTGGACAAACAAAAACAACAATTAGAAGAACGAGTTAAAGAAAGAACTGCCGAACTATCTAAAGCTTTAGAAGAACTGCAAAATATGCAATTACAGTTAGTCCAAAGCGAAAAAATCTCTTCATTAGGGCAATTAGTTGCAGGTGTTGCCCATGAAATTAATAATCCCATTGGCTTTATTTCCACAAATTTATATCATGCTGATAAATACGCTCAAGACATAATTCACTTGTTAAATTTATATCAGAAAAAATATCCTCACCCAGATACAGAAATAGAAGAAGTTATTGAGACAGTAGACTTAGAACATATTTCTAAAGACTTACCAAAGCTGATTTCTTCGATGAAATTAGGGAGCGATCGCATTCGCGGTATTATGCAATCATTGCGTAATTTTTCCCGTGCAGATGGGGTGGAAAAGAAAGCAGTAGACATTCATGAAGGTATCGAAACTACCTTGATGATTCTTCAACATCGTCTCAAATCCCAAACCTATCGTCCCGGAATTCAAGTGATGAAAGAATATGGAAATATTCCCCAATTTGCATGTTATCCAGGACAACTAAATCAAGTATTTATGAATCTTATTGCCAATGCAATCGATGCTATTGATGAAGGTGTTCAAGGTAGCAACTGGGAAAGCGAGAAAGGTAAATTATTCACCCCCGAAAATATTCTTTCTACACCCTTAATTTGTATTTGTACCACAGTGGATAGAGAAAACGTCACCATCCACATTGGAGACAACGGTAAAGGAATGGAGCCAGAAGTTCGCGATCGCATCTTCCATGCATACTACACCACGAAACCAGAAGGGAAAGGAACTGGTTTAGGATTATCAATCAGCTATCAGATAATTACCGAAAAGCACGGTGGAACTTTAGAATGTATTTCTTCTCCGGGTAAAGGAACCGAATTTATTATTCAAATTCCTCTGGGAAAATAATATAAATATGGTTTGCAATTTGCTTTATCTTGATTATATCCCTGACTTTTTTTCGGGAATGTTTTTATATGTCCACTTGAATAAGTCAGAGATGTGTGTGGATATTTATGCTTATTTTTAATTCCCCTGCAACACTTTAACTGCTAAATCTGGATAATCGCTAAATATTCCATCAATACCCAAATCAAAAAATAACTGATATTCAGCTTGTGGGTTTCCCTGGAAGTTTAAAGGCAAAAAGTTATCTTCATTGCGAAATGTCCAGACATGAATTAGCAAACCTGCTAGATGAGCATTTTCGACCAAATTCGTTGGTGGTAGTAATTTTCTAGAAGCATCTTGAGGTACTAATAAATTTTTATTAATTCCAATGGCTTGTGCATAATTAGCAATTTGCTTTAATCCTGCTAAATCTACTAAATCTATATATTTACGTTCATCTCCCTGCAAAAGAAAATCGTATGGTTGCCCTTTATCATTAATCAATTGAACCAATGGCAAATCAGTTTTTGCTGATAAATACTCTAAATTACCTACTTCAAAAGATTGAATAAATACAGGTGCATTTTTCCCTTTATAACCATTCGCAGATAAAACTTCTAATAATTTTTCTTCCAAAGCTAAATCAAGATAACGAAAATATGTAGGGTGTTTTGTTTCTGGATAAATCCCAATTGTACGTTTAGTTTCAACAATTTTACGCTGTACTAAATCAATAATTTCTTGCAAAGTTGGTATTTCATATAATCCATCATAATTAATATTATGAGGTCGTATTTTCGGGATTCTTTCTTTCGCACGTAATCTTTTAATTTCAGCTAAAGTAAAATCTTCACTAAACCACCCACTTTTGAATTCTCCATCAATCAACTTAGTCGTTCTCCGATTAGAAAATTCTAAATGACTTGCCACATTTGTAGTTTCAGAAATTTCATTTTCATGTCGGGCAATCAATACACCATCTTTAGTAATCACCAAATCCGGTTCGATAAAATCAGCACCCATATTTATAGCTAATTCATACGCAGCTAAAGTATGTTCGGGACGATATCCACTAGCTCCACGATGGGCAATAACTATAGGTAAATTTTGCATATCAAAGCACTTATTTAATTAATTTATTTTGGTTTAATTTCCTATTTACATAACCCAGTAGATAAAATTGGATATCTACAAAGGAGTCAACCAATAAGAAATATTCCCGACGATTTTTTTCCGAAAACCCAACTGACTTAAATTGTCTTCCGACACACCTAAATAAGTCCAATGGGGAATATCACCTTCCACAGTTTGAAACCAACCATTTTGATTCAATACTTCCCTTTGCTTACTATTAGAAACCCTTAAATCAACAGCTAATCCCCACAGATGTTGTGATGTTCCCGGAGGTGCAACAATGCTGAGAATTCGAGTTTCTTTACCTTGTCTAACTTTTTCTAAAGTGTTGTTATTTGCATACTTTCGCCAAAAACGTAAATTAGTTTCAAAAGTACGAGTACAATCACCTCCACCATTCCCTGACTTTAGGGAAATATTAGTTTGAGTACGGGATTTATTCAATGCATCTGCTGCTGCTTTTTGGAGATAACAATTATTACCTGTATTCACCTTTCCCATAGTTAAAGTAGTTTGATATTGTTTAGTTTCTTGTGAATTAATAAACAATACTTTAGGTGGTAACTTAATTAAAGAATTATTATTGATGAAAACAGCACCATATTGACGCAACAAAATATATTCAAAGCTTCCTTGATTTGGTATTTCTGATAATTTACTCATAATCGCAGAAATAAAACGTTCTTTCTCTGGCAGATTAGGATTATATGTAGGAATAGAATTGGGTGAAATCTGGGGATTAGTAATTCCTGGTTGAGAAATACAGGATTTATTGAGAATTCGATTAATTAAACAATCCTCTGTCGGTGTGACCGAATCAAAGTTCGCTGTACGCTGTGCATTACTACTACTGGCAACAATCCCAGCAGAAATAAAAATACAAGCGCACATTACAATTATCTTCCTAACAATTCTATTCATAATTAATATAACTAATCTTATTTAACTTATGTAAATATGATGAATACAGTGATAAGCATACTTGATAAATAGATTAAATACTTAATTTTATTTTAATTAGATTACAAAATTGTAGAAAATATTGAAAAATCGGTAAGTGATTTGGGTTTTCTTGGACTCTAATCTGCAACTGTTCCAAGTAATATAACTTCATTACATCACCTGGATTATTTTTTGAAATTTTATAATTTTCGCTCTAAATAAATATTTTAAGTAAGTTGATAAAATCGTAAATTTCTTGTTTTACAGAATTTACAGTATTTTTCTTCCGTATTTAGACAAACTACAAAATAATCATATTTGCTAATAGTAATAATATCTGCGATCGCATTCGGAAAATGTTCATAAACTCTACTATAAATAATAGTTGTTTTGATTCACCTCATTGTCATTCTTCACTTGATGTAATTCTGGCAAAAGATGAGATAACCATACTGGATAAACTTTTCTTTCGGTTAATTAATAACTATATTTTGAATTTTAGCTGAAGCTTGGATTTTTTTGAAATTTACAACCTCCCATATTCACCCCCATACCAAAAAGTCCAACAGACATAATCCTTTATGCGGTATGTTCCGCTAAAATTAACTATATCTCTAGCCTGTTTTTTCCCTAAGTATGACCATGCACAATTCCGTAGAATTCCAAGACGCTTTTGATGTCATCGTCGTGGGTGCGGGTCACTCAGGTTGTGAAGCTGCACTCGCTACAGCCCGTCTTGGTTGTCGTACTCTCCTTTTGACCCTGAATCTCGATAAAATAGCTTGGCAGCCCTGTAACCCGGCTGTGGGTGGTCCTGCCAAGTCTCAGTTGACCCACGAAGTCGATGCTTTAGGTGGGGAAATTGGCAAAATGGCTGACCGAACCTACTTGCAAAAACGTATACTCAATTCCTCTAGGGGACCCGCAGTCTGGGCATTACGTGCCCAAACCGATAAGCGTGAATATGCGGCAATTATGAAGGGAATTATTGAGAACCAGGAAAACCTCATGGTTCGTGAAAGCATGGTCACAGATTTAGTTCTGGGCAAAAATGACGAGATTATTGGTGTCCAAACCTACTTTGGAGTAGCTTTTGCCTGCAAAACTGTCATTCTCACCACAGGTACTTTTTTAGGGGGGAAAATTTGGGTTGGGAACAAATCGATGGCAGCTGGACGTGCGGGAGAATTTGCTGCTGAAGGTTTGACGGAAACCCTGAATCGATTGGGTTTTGAAACGGGAAGGTTGAAAACTGGCACACCTGCGCGGGTTGATAAGCGCTCTGTAGATTACAGCCAAATGCAACTCCAGCCTGGGGATGATGAGGTGCGGTGGTTTAGTTTCGATCCAGAAGTTTGGGTGGAACGGCAACAACTCCCCTGCCACATGACCAGAACCACACCGGAAACCCACCGTTTAATTCGCGAAAATTTACATCTGTCCCCCGTATATGGGGGTTGGGTAGAAGCAAAAGGTCCCCGCTACTGTCCGAGCATTGAAGATAAGATAGTTAGGTTTGCCGATAAGGAAAGTCATCAAATCTTCATCGAACCGGAAGGTAGGGATATCCCTGAACTTTATATCCAAGGATTTTCCACAGGATTACCAGAAAATCTGCAATTGCAAATGCTGCGATCGCTTCCCGGTTTGGAAAATTGTATAATGCTCCGTCCTGCCTATGCAGTGGAGTACGATTATTTACCAGCAACCCAATGTTTTCCCACCTTGATGACCAAAAAAATCGCCGGGTTATTTTGTGCCGGGCAAATAAATGGGACAACTGGCTATGAAGAAGCGGCAGCACAGGGGATTGTAGCCGGAATTAATGCTGCTAGATTTGTGGGCGATCGCGATATGATTGTATTTTCTCGCGAACAAAGTTATATCGGCACTTTGGTAGATGACTTGTGTACCAAAGATTTGCGCGAACCTTACCGAATGCTCACCAGTCGTTCCGAATACCGCTTAATTTTACGTTCCGACAATGCTGACCAACGGATGACACCTCTAGGTAGGGAAATCGGTTTGATTGATGACCGACGTTGGCAGCTTTACAACAGCAAACAAGCCAATATTACCGCAGAAAAAGAACGGCTCCACAGCACACGCATAAAAGAAAACGACGACATAGGCAAAGCAATATTTGCCGCAACCCAACAAGCAATCAAAGGTTCAATCACCCTTGCAGACTTGCTCCGTCGTCCCGGTTTCCACTATGCAAACCTCGACAAATACCAACTTGCCAACCCCTCACTCAACCGTGCAGAAAGAGAAGGGGCAGAAATTGATATCAAATATTCCGGTTATCTGGCACGTCAACAAAGTCAAATCGAACAAATTACCCGTCAAGCAAACCGTCCCTTACCTGCGGAGTTAGACTATGCAGCGATTGATACTTTATCGAAGGAAGCACGGGAAAAATTAAACAAAGTTAAACCCCTAACGATCGGTCAAGCATCTCGCATCGGTGGAGTCAATCCAGCCGATGTTAATGCCTTATTAATTTTCTTAGAAATACGCAAAAGCCAATCTTCAAGCGAGTTTTCTACATTAGCTTAAAATAAACTTCATGAAGTGCGATTATAGTAGTGGGGTATACACTTAAGGGTGATTATACTCTAGAAGAAGCAAATTTATCCCTGCTCTTCTCCGCATTTTCCACAGGTAACTAGATATTATCTCAGGGTTTTCACTCTGGTAAAACCAGTTAAACTAAGTTTAATTTAATACAGATTCACAAACACTGTACTCTCCCGTAAACAAAAACATGGATACTGAATCCGCAGTCAACCAAATGATAATTAATATTTATTAATATTTATTAATATTTATGGACTGTACGGATAGAAAATCCTCTTTCGAGCCAAAAGCAATTATCTAACTTTCGCTATGCCTACCGAAGCCAGCACCCAACTTCTTCTCTCAGAACCATCAGAAGACCTAATCGTCAGCGAACCTTGGTCAATAGACGCTTATGCGGATGGCTTGATGGACGAACTTTTTGCCGATGTCGATCGCATTTTGGATCGTCGGGGAAATCCACCTGTACAAACAATCGAACCAGAATTTGTGCGGATGCAATCGGTGAAAATGCCAACCCTTGGTTTTCCGGAAACCGATATTTTACCAACGCAAACGACTTCTAAAGTCAATCAGGTCAGAAAACAACAAATTAGTCCTGTTGTTACGGAAAAATCTGTACCAAAGACTGTCATCAAACAGCGTCGCAAACCTCGTCGTTGGTTAAGTAAGTTACTTGGTTTGGGTGCAACCGTTGGGATTGCCGCAGCATCTGTAATTTTTGTCCAAAATTCTGGTTTGCTCAATCGTCTTGTTTCCAAGTCTTTCCAGCAGTCTTTACTGACTTCACAAGTAAACACTGCCACGGAAATCGTAACTAAAACCGATGCTCAAACAGAGCTAGGAAAGCTAGTTGACTACACCATCGGAGCTTTTGATGCGATCGACAGACAACCAGCAAAAATTAACCGTCAATCGCTGAATACAGCATTTAACACAGCCTCAGTTTCTAATCTACAAGCTGCTACAATCGCAAGCGGTTCCGGTTCGGTAACTTTACCACCACCAATGGCTGCAAATAATCGGATTCCAGCCCAGGGACGTTCGACAACAGTAGTTGAGCGAATTTACATCCCCGTGTATCAAGCACCTTTGCCGATGCGTTATGCACCTCCAGCAATTCCTGGTGTTCGTGGGACTTTACCCCCGATTCCAGGCAGAAATTCGCTAATTGGACGCAATTTACCGAAACCTCTAGCAGTAAAAACCACAGCTAACAATGTGAGAAATGCGACTAGACCGCTAAACTTGTTCGCGGCAGTACGTCCGGCAATTCCTTCACTCAAGCCAATTTCGCTACAAAAACAGCCGATTACTTTAAGTCAGCCAAAACCACCAAGTCTGAAAGCTCCGACTATTACTATTGCACCTTTCCGTGCTGTTCCTCCGAAAATGCCAACCGCTATCGTACGTAAACAGCAGCAATTTGCTCCATCAGCGCAGGAAGTCGCTATTGCACCAACTAGCCCAGCACAAATTCTTGAAGGGTTATTAGAACACGAAGATAAGTCGAAATCTGCGGCTTTATTCAAGATTAATGGTGTCACTCGTCGGATTCAAATTGGTGAAGGTATTGGTACGAGTGGATGGGCATTGGTTGAAGTTGCTAATGGGGAAGCTGTTGTTCGACGTAATGGTGAGGTTCGTTCTGTTTATGCTGGTCAAAGTTTCTAGAGAATATGGATTAAGATGTTGAACCGCCAAGTACGCCTTAGACGCGGAGCGGCTTCCCGTAGGGTAGGAAGAAGAGAGAGGAATACAATATATTGAGGAGCTGTTTGTTTAAAGGCTTTTCAGCTAGCGGAATGGTTAGTTTATTTTTAATTGCATTATTAGCCTGTTTTTTCAGGCTTTTTTAGTATCTATTTTATGCGATCGCATCTCAAGTTTATTATTGTCTCTAAAATTCAAGTTTAATCTAACGTACTAAATAATTATAGGGTAACAATAGCTTTTGGATGCTAGGGGTTAGACACCTCAAGGGTTAAAGCAAGAGTGGGATTAATTAAGGTTGAATGGTGCAAAATCGGTATTTTGGATTGTCGTTTTTGTCTTCGGGTTTGCATTTGCGATCGCTGACTTTAACTAAGATACCGAGTCTATTTGTGTCTTTGGGTTCGACTTTGCGATCGCTGTTGTTGTCAAATTTAATTTCTCCTGTCATTCCGAATGATTTAAAGGATTTTGAGCTTAAGATTCGGTATAAATTTTGTCGAGTGGGGTTGTTACTTTGTTGTTGTAATCCATCGAGAATTACCTGAAGTGCGTCATAAGTTGCAGCAGTTCTCCAACCAACTTTTTGCGTTCCCCAAAGTTGTTTTAACTCGTCTTTGAGTTGCTCGGATGCTGATTCAATGTCAAAGGGTACGGCTAAAACCATATCTTTTGTTTTTGCTATATTGGTATCTGAAGTCAGCTTATCGTCGTTATATAAGGCATCTCCTCCTAGCAATGGTAAGTTATTAGTTCGAGCTTGAGTTATGGAAAATACTCTTTCTGCATCACCAATGCCTAGTGAAAGCATCCAGAATCTCGTATTTTTGATTGTAGGAAGACAACCTTGAACGTTATATTTGGATAAGTCGCAGGTAATTACATTACTAGCGTCAAAGTTTTTGGATAAGGATTCTTTTAATGACTTGCTGTATATTTCTTTGGAATTGAAAAAGATACCTATTTCCTTGGAGGGGGAATTGTTATTTTGACTATTTTTAATATATTTAGATAAATCCTTAGCTGCGATCGCATCGTTTGGAGCAATACGAAAAACATATTTACCTAAATTATATTCGTAGTCTAAATTAGGTAGTTTTTTTGCCTGTCTAATTGCCGTACTACTGGGAGATACTGTAACTATTTGATGCTTGTTATATTCTTCTCCCGCAGCTAAAAGTACTCGACTAGTGAAATTTCCAACTATTGCTAGAATATTTCTACCCTGAAATTTATTATCACCAGGAATTTGATTATCAATAATATGCTTGGCAACTCGTTTACTAATGTCTTCTTTGTTATCATCACGTGCAATCACAATCTCAAGTAAAGTTCCATTTAAACCTGGTGTTCGAGTATTGGATTGATTGTTAATTTGATTCTGCACTTGATTAAAATTATTTTGTCTGTGAGCAATACCCCGCAATAATTGTTCGCTAAATTTTCTCAGTTCAACAATATTACTTTCTATATCGAAAGGAATCACAATTGCAACGGTTAATGGAACTTTGGTGCTACTATTTGCCTTGGCATTATTCCAAAAAATAACAGTTTCTGGGTCTATATAGCAAGTTTTCGTATCACTTTTAACTCCTTTCTGAAATAAATCAATAGCAGCTTTAAAATTTGCTTCGGCAAGTTTATAATTTGTCTTTGCAAACTCATCCATTCCCGCTTGTTTTTTCGTAAAAGCAGCTTGACAATCAGGGTTAGTTAATTTGATATCTTGAGCAAGTAAAGATTTTTCCCCACGGGTAAAGTATTCTGAAGAAAGAGGAATTTTTTCTGGTTTAATAACTATTTGCCATATCAAAGCAAGTAATAGACCAAATCCAGCAATTCCCAGAGACATCCACAACCAAATCATTCTGCTTTTTGATTTTTTTTCAACGTCAATAATACCTTGATTGCGTAAAGCTTGAATTACTTCATCCGCAGATTGATAACGATTTTTTGGATCTGGTTCTAACATTTTATTTAGAACCTTAGCAAATTTTTGACTAATTGTTGCAGATGTTTTCCATTTTTCTAAGTTAAATGGAATATCAAAAATATGGGGGTTTTTACCAGTTAATAAACAAACACAACTTGCTGCTAGTGAGTATAAATCAGAAGTAAATGTAACCGTTTTCCCATGAACCTGTTCTGGTGGGGAAAATCCAGGGGAAACAATTACCGTTTCGCTAGAATCTGCACCTTCTTCTACAACTTTAACAACCTGTTTTACTGCACCAAAATCAATTAAATATAGCTGCTCATCTTGATTACTTCTAACAATATTAGATGGTTTAATATCTCGATGGATGAGTGTTTTTTTTGGGTTTGCGTGAATAAATTTTAATATTCCTAAGATTTCCTGCAAAACCTCGATCGCTTCCGTTTCGGAAAAATTTCTTTTTTTTTCACTCTGCGATCGCAATAATTCTTTTTCTAAATCTTGACCTTCAATATATTCTTGAACAAGATAAAATAACTTTTGTTCTCCATTTGTAAAATGTTCATTATCTTGTGGGTGATATTGGGAGTAAACTGCAACTGACAATTCAAAAAAAGCATAAAGTCGAGGTATTTGATTGTGTCGTAACTCCTCTAATGCTTCTGCCTCTTCTTTAAAAAAACGCTCAACTAACTTCAAACCTGCTGGAGAAAGTTGCGTATTTGGATGCAAAAGCTTGAGAATTCTATGCCGTTTCTGTAGTAGTGTTTCCCCTGGAGAATCTAAATCTAAAGCAACAAAAGTTCTACCAAAACCACCTTGACCTTTTTCACTTAATGCCACATATCTATTTTTGATAATTAAAGGCATTCCACAAGTAGAACAATATCTTTGTTGTATTTTCCCCTTACTTAAATCATCTTCATCAATGTGGTTGATATGTGGAGGTTGCCCCTTACCTCGTGGACGAGTACAGTAAACTTGCATTGACCAACCTGAGAATTTAGCTAAGTTTTAAATCCAAAAATATTTAGATGAATATTTGCAATCGATATTTATAGGTTGATTTTCGAGAAATAATTGCTATATAGATTTCTATCTTATTTTATAATAAATAATATTTATCTTGATTTTTTGATATTTTATATTACTTTATTTAAAGTTACCACAAATACTAAGTTCTATACAAATGCTCTTGAATTTACCAAATCAGAAAATTCGCTCGAATAATAATTATAGCAGAATGCCTTTGTGCTTAAGCAAGCTAGAGGAATTATTGTCCTGTAAAAGGAATTCCAAGTGACTAATTTAAGATGATAACTTTTACAGCGATATAATCGGATTAAAGTCAAATTAGTTGCATCTTTACAAAATTTGTATTCGACCCGTCCCTTTAGCTTTACCCTTAAAAGTAGGTACATTTGTGATTTTGAGGTAATTGTGGCTCGTAAGTGTTTTATCATCGAGATGGGAATGGGTATTGACCAGCACGGGCAAGAACCCACAGTAGCAGCAGCAAGAGCAGTACGAAATGCGATCGCAAATAATGCTTTACTTGGTATTTGGGAAGTCGCTGGTTTAAATGACCCAAATCAAATGATTATTGAAGTACAAGTTGCTGTTCCCTATCCAGAACAGGTTCGTGAAGAAGAAGTATTAGCTATTCTGCCATTTGGACAGAAAACTTTGCGGCTTGAAACTGGAGGTATGATAGTTCAAGGTCGAGCAATTCCAGTTCTCAACGACAAAAATGATGAAATGTTAATTGCTGTAGCTGCGGTTACAGTTTATGTTGATATTTGATGGGGATTGGGCATTGGGAATTGAGTAAAATAACCATTAAACATTACCCATTAACCAACAATAAAAAATATTTATTATTAATGACATGACGAATCAGCAACATTAATATTCAGTAGAGACGTTCCGGTGGAACGTCTTTATTTTTCCAATTTCCCAGTAATATTAAAATTCCACCGGAACGTCTTTATTTTTCCAATTTCCCAGTAATATTAAAATTCCGGTGGAACATCTTTATTTTTCCGATTTCCCAGTAATATAAAAATTCCGGTGGAACATCTTTCGCAAAATCTTGAAATTCCACCAGAACATATTTACAAAAGGATTTAGATATACTTTGAGACTTGGTTGTTGGTTGTTAATAATGCACCAATTAAACAAACACAATTCTTCTAGATGCGTAACGCTACAAAGAACATATTGACTTACGATTAGGAAAATTTTCGGAGCGTCACACATCCTACAAATTGGTATTTTATTTTCCCGGAAATCCCTTGAATTAATTAAACATACTTTTTCAATACTCCCGGTTCCTGTTGCATCGGCAAGACATCCAAAACATCTGTTTGAGAACAATATTTTAGGTCTTCAAGACAATTTAAACGCAATAAACGTTGTCCATGACTAGCATGATGTAAAAGCCCAAGTAAATTATCTTCCCAAGAACTGTACAATGCGATCGCGCTAACAACTTCATCATTACCAGCTATCTTTTCCACTGGTATATTCATCTCTTTGCAAAGACTGTAAGCTATTGCTCCCGCACAAACCGTATCTTCGAGTGAATAACTTCCTTCCCAACCCGAACCAACTATCCAAATCGTTTCCGGTTGTTTCTCCACTAAATAACGAACCACCGATGAACGATTTATCAAAGCTGCTGCTAATACAACCTCAGCATCCTGGATACGTTGCAAAGTACGAGTTCCATTAGTAGTACTAATAAACAAACGTCGTCCCCCCACTAATTCAGAAGTACAGTCAAGCGGGGAATTACCGAGTTCAAACCCAGGAACTTTACCACCACCACGTTCTCCAGCACGGAGACGTTTCTCTGGATGCCATTGTTCGCTGACTTGGATTAACTTTTCTAAATCACTAAAAACCTGTACAGCTTCACCCCCAGCAGCTAAAACTGTGGCAATTGTGCTGGTTGCCCGTAATACATCAACCGCGATCGCGCAATTGGGTACTTCGTTGTTGGGGGTTTCTTCGGGAGTGTGATAAACAAATAGCTTCACGCTCTATATACACCTATAATTTGAGATTGTAGAAATTACACTCTAGAAGGTAGCATTACCTGCCAGAATTTAAGCCTTACCCACAATTTATTTTGTCAAGTCGGGGCTTATCTTATTACTATTACCTATCTTGTCAACTAAACCACTACTATTTTTTGAGTAGATACATAGTCTAAAATAAGCTAAAACTTATTGTAAGATTGCCCTTGACGTTAATTTTCAATCAAAGTATTGTAATTTCTAATACTATGCATAACTTTTTTTAACAAACCTACAGAAGCATCTATAAAATTCCCGAAATATCTGCCAAATCTTCAGCCTTGAGTTTTTTAAAACTTAGCTTAAACCTCAGCTTAAAAACTCAAACCACACTTCAAATCCCGACTTAACACCTACAACAGCTATGGCACCATTACCAGAATACCGTCCCAAACAACTTTCGGTTGGTCCCTTGGAAGCAGAAATATTAAATATTGTCTGGGAACTCAGTTCAGTTACAGTTAAAGATGTACACGATCGCATCTTGTCCGATCCAAATCGCGAACTTGCATATACTTCCGTAACAACAGTTTTGCGTCGCTTGACGGAAAAAGGTTGGCTAGCTTGTGACAAATGCGGACGAGCATTTTTTTGGAGACCATTATTAACCAAGCAGCAAGCAGAAGTAATCAAAGCACACGAGCAGTTACAGCGATTTTTAGCAGTAGGCAACCCCGATATTATTGCTGCCTTTGCTGATAGTCTAGACGAAGCTGCTAGCGAGCAAATTCAAGCGATCGCTAAACGTATCGAATCCGCACGTCAAGCTAGGGAGGAGCAATAAATGCATCTAATCATCATTTGTACTGCGATCGCAGCTTCGATGTTGATGCGGGGTTCCATCACCAAAATCCAAGGTAATTGGAATACCCGATGGCAGCAAACATTATTTTTATTCCTGTTCCCACCATTGCTAATATTTACCACTGCGATCGCGCTGCTATGCATGGGAACCCAGGGGAAAATGGTTATTTGGCATACAGGATGGTCTGGCTACGTCTTTGCATCTAGCTGCTTAATTTTATCCATACTGCTGTTAATCAAACTCGCTTACCAAGGTTGGAAATCAGTGCGATCGCTTCGTCAATATCCAAAAACCCAACTTGGCATTCAACCAGCACGACTATTAAACACCGAAGCTATGTTCGCTGCCCAAATTGGCTTCTGGCAATCCGAACTCGTTATCAGCCAAGGTTTACTCCAAAGTCTCTCACCACAACATCTCGAAACTGTTATTGCCCATGAACAAGGACACTACCACTATCGCGATACATTTTGGTTTTTCTGGCTAGGTTGGATACGGGAATGTACAACCTGGTTGCCGAATACAGCAGAATTGTGGCAAGAGTTACTAATTTTACGCGAACTCCGTGCCGATGCATACGCAGCCTCACGAGTCGATAATTTATTATTAGCCGAATCATTACTTTTAGTCGTTACCAACCAGTCAGCATCCTCTAATATTCTTTGTGCTGCTTTAGGTTCTTCAAGTTACGGAGACAAACTAGAACAACGCATCGAAGCATTATTAAATCAACCAGAAAACTCAACAACGCAATTCAATTCCCTACCTTGGCATCGTTTTCTATTGGCATTATTACCCCTTGCAACCATCTTATTCCACCAGTAATCCCGTAAAGACGTTCCGGTGGAACGTCTTAAAATTTATTTATTTATTTTTATTTATTCTATTGGAAATTGAAAATACGGCAGATTGGAATTATGTGAGGTACAGTCAAACAATCTAAAAGCCATATCTGACTTCTGCTGTATTAATCTTCAATCTTGGAAGCACTCATTATCCAGATGCGTTCCAAAAGCTCAATATCTAATTCTCTGCGCGATTTCGATTTATCATTTGCGATCGCTGCTTGAATTCCATAATAATACGAATAATTGCTACAAATATCAACATTACCCCTAACCCGCCCAAATAATCATATATAGACAGCGATACAATAGTTTCAGAAATTTGGTTAGTAGGTGAAACTTCAATATTCGATCGATGAATTTGCTGACTTTCTTGGTTCGTAGAATCTGCAATCTGGGTATTTGCAGTCGAGTAAATTGGATAATTGAAAAAGCTCATATATTCCACCATTGCTAAATTGACAACGCAGGTAAATTAAACCCTTATTCAATCAATACGGTTCATTCATAGTGGTTTATGCAACTTTGAAAAAAATTACTCCCACAGCACAGATGAGGAGAGAAGGAGAGACTTCGTTTTTCCCTACATAGTTAGGTTTATTCAAATAAACCTAACTATCTAACGAAATGTAAAACCCTCGAAACCCTCGGCTAGCTTGGTTTTGCTGTGGAGAAGCAAGCTAGCCAATGACATAGTTATAAATTTTTTGTTGAAAGAGCTAATCCCATTGTCTTCATCTAATTTAATAATTTAAGAACGTTTCCGTAACTTTATATTGCAATAATTCTAAAGATTTTATGAAAATACTCAAACAACTTTTCTACAATCCACAGGATTATAAATAGCTAAATATACGAATCTGAAGTTAATACCTAATGATTATCATTGTCTGTATAATAACAACGGATTGAAGAATGCAAGTTTTCAATCTCATCACAAATAAAGAGTAATCGACATTCCTTTGTTAACAATTTTTCAAGTTTCAATAACATGACAATTGCAAACAATTTGAATCCATTAAAAACACCGGATTTTAATGGAGATGGCAAGGGTGACATTTTCTGGAGAAGCGATGTCTCTGACCAAAACGCAATCTGGTTGACAGATGGGCTGAAAATACTGCAAGGAAGTCTTCTACCTTCAGTACGAGATGAAGATGGATGGGACGAAATAGTACCAGCAGATTTCAATGGAGACAATAAGACAGACTTATTTTGGCGCAATTCCAAAACCGGACAGAATGCTATCTGGTTGGTTGATGGGGTAAATCTTGCAGGTGCGGCAGTTATCGATTCGATATCATTAAACTATGATTTCGACATCGGGGATTTTAATGGAGACGGGAAAGCCGATATATTTTGGCGCAATGAAAATACAGGGGAAAATGCCATCTGGTTGATGAACGGTACTAACCGCATTCAAGCTGAATTTTTACCATCCGTACCCAAGGAATGGGAATATGTAATAGGGGAATTTAACGCAGATAGTAAAACAGATTTCTTTTGGCGAAATAAAAGTACTGGACAAAATGCAGTTTGGTTGATGGATGGAGTTAATCTTGCCCAGTTTGAATTTACCCGAAATCAAGATACTTCCTGGGATACATTCCAGATTACCGATTATGACGGTGATGGCAGAACCGATATTTTTTGGCGCAATTCCCAAACAGGTAAAAATCAAATCTGGACTTGGATGGAATCGGGACTTAGTCCTGGTGTGTTGAATTTGAATTTACCCGATAAAAATAGCAATTTCGATTACCAGCTAGCAGATTTTAATGGTGACAGCAGAATAGATTTCCTCTGGCACAATTCTGTAACCGGAGAAAATCAAGTTTGGCTCTCAAATGGTTCTCAAATTCAAACCAGTGATTTACCAATAACACCTAAAGGCTGGATTCCTGGAATCGCAGACACTAGCGGTGATGGCAAGTCAGATATAGCTTGGTATAACATTCTCACGGGAGAAACTGCCGTTTGGTTAATGGATGGAAGCAAGCTGTCTCAAGCTAGCTTAATTGTAAATGTACCCATTTCCCAACAGTGGCAACCAATTCTCTAACTGTATCCGGGCTTGAAGTATCTGGATACAATCAGTAATTAGCCAAAGTTAATTACACATTACGGCTTATGTGAGTTGGAAACTGAAAAAACAGTTTCGTTGATAGGGTTAAAGCTTATGATTAGAGCAAAGACTCAAAGCTTTGATATTGCTGGGTAATTTTTAACTCACATAAGCCGTACATTCGCAACAGCAATAGTAGAGATACGATCGCGATCGCATCTCTACATTGAGGCTTTATTTCCAGGGAAATAGTTAGATTATCTCAATATGCGGTTGCACAGTTGGGGAAAACTTACCACGGGGAAGCTTCATCAGTAAATGTTTACTCGATTTAAATGCACGAGCAATAAACTCGCAAGCTTCAACTGGTGTTGTATGTTCACCACATGTAAACACATCAGCCGCAATATACCCATTTTCGGGCCAAGTATGAATCGAAATATGCGACTCTGCTAAAAGCGCTAATGCTGTCACCCCTTGAGGATGGAATTGATGGGTTATTCTCTCTAACAAAGTCGAACGGGCAATCTCAGCCGCATCTGCTAAAGTCTGTTTAATGAACTCAACATCATTGAGAAGGTCAGTCTGACAACCATATAACTCTAACATGCAATGGGTGCCGACTGGAACCTGTGGGTCTTGAGGGATAAACTCTTCGGGAATATGGTCTTGGGTAGTATAACTTGCAATAACCGGAGAACTTTTTTGACTGTCTTGCTGTAGCGAAACTGGCTCTTTAATTTTAGTTGCCAGTCCAGAATTAGAAAAACTCTCGCTATTATTCAACTCTGCAACCGAGTCAAAAACAGTCGCACCGATTGTCAAGTGTTCCACGGAACTGCCGCCCATTTGATCGCGCAAATCTTCCATTTTGATGTACCTACGAAAAACATAAAATAATGAGAATTTGTTTTGTTGTGAAAAATGGGACTAAAAAAGAGCTTATTACTAACACTTAAGCAAACAGAATTTACTTAGCACGTAGCAACTAGCACTTTTAAAATATTTCTTTCACAAGCTACTTATCATAGCACCTTATTTACTATTGCGCTATCGAAAAAACCACAACCAAAACGGTAGAGTTATCAGTAAAATTATCGAGCCAACCGAAACAGCAGTCACAGCCAGTTCGCGATCGAGATTAAAGGTTTCTGCAAGCACTAAAGTTGCAAATGCGGGAGGCATTGCCATTTGTAAAACAATGACTTGAGCAATTTTGCCAGTCAAACCCAAGCGATGCAAACAAATTCCCAAAACAAAGGGGACAAAAACCATTTTAATGATTAAACCAATGCTCGCTAACTTGAGACTGCCCCAATTCTTCAGCTTGCTCAATCGCATTCCAATTAATAATAAAGATGCCGCGATCGCACTCCAAGCCACAAAATCCAAACAAGATACAACAACATCAGGTAACGCGACTTGACGCAGCAGCAAACCCATCCCAAAGCTCCATAAAGCTGGGTTAATCACAATTGCTTTGAGAATTTTGATGCGTTCTTCCCGTAAACTCATCTGTGGAGAATTGCGATCGCTATTTTGACTACCACTAGCAAACTTTGCTGCCAATGCTACCCCAAACCCATAAGCACCCAAAGTCGTACCAAGCAAATCATAAAATAGTGCCCAAGCAAAATATTGAGTCCCAACCAGCGATAGCACAATTGGATAACCAAGATACCCCGTATTCCCAACCATTGCAGCTAGGATTAAACTACCTTGAGTTGATTTTGGAATAGTTATATTTATCCATAAATTGAGTATATAGATTGATAGCCAAGCCAAAACCGCACCCAATAGAATCGCACTATAAGCCACAGCAGGAGCAACCCAAACCTGTCCCGACAAATCCGTTTTCCGCAAAAATGCCACAATACTAGTCGGTACACCCACCCAAAATAACCATTGTCCCAAGCGCATCAGCACCTTTGCAGGTAATATCCGTCCCAAAATAAAACCAATTACAGCTAAACTGATTAACTTGGCGTAAAGCTCTAAAAGATTAGTCATTACAAATATATCAATAATTATGTAGGTTACAGCCATTGCGGCAGATCGAACCTGAAGTATAAAGTATGTACGGTAGGAATTAAGGGTTAGGAGTTAGGAGTTAGGAGTTAGGAGTTAGAAATTAGGAGTTAATAAACACTAATTCTCCAATCCCCCATGCCCAATCCCCAATTCCCAATCCCCTATTGCGTTATTTTTTTCCCAGACTACAATCGGTTATGGCAATTGAACAAAAACAGGAGTTAAACCTTGAGTAACGGTGGGCTTTCTGGAAAACCACAAAATTCATCATCCGGTTCTGGTGACGATATTCCAGCAGCGTTACGAGATACTCCTGACGTAGCACGAAAAAGTCATTTGAAACTGCCAGTAATAATCCTTGGTGGTATCGCCGGATTTATATTACTAGCAGCATTTAGTGGATTTATATTTTTCATTACCGCACAGAAAAAAGACGCAACTCAGCAAGCTGTTCCTACAGACACAAATGCGGCAACATCTTCTCCATCGCTTAATCCCGGAGATACCCAAGCAAAAACCAATGGTTCCCTACTAGGACATTTGCCCTATCCAGAAGCTCCAGAGACAGAACTTGCATCAATTTCCCCCGATGGACGCTTTCGGATGCGAAAAACAGCAGCGCAACAATTCCAAGCCATGCAACAAGCAGCACGCAGCGCAGGGGTGAATTTAGTCCCAATTTCCGCTTTTCGCTCCATTAAAGAACAAGAACAATTATTCTTTGCAATCGGTGCCGAGCGTAACCAAACTCCAGCCCAACGCGCAGCACTATCAGCACCTCCCGGTTATAGCGAACACCATACTGGGTATGCACTTGATATTGGTGATGGTAATGTACCCGCGACAAATTTAAGCGAAAATTTTGAGAAAACTAAGGCTTACCAATGGTTATCGCAAAATGCCGCCAAATTCCGGTTTGAATTATCTTTTCCTAAAAATAATCCTCAAGGGGTGAATTACGAACCTTGGCATTGGCGTTTTGTTGGTGATACCCAAAGTTTGGAGACTTTTTATAAAGCGAAAAATGTGAAACCAGTCCAAACACCGTAAATTAGTGATTTTGGGGATTTACGCGAGCGATCGCAAGTGAAATATTTTGCTTTGCTTGTGGGTATTTGTTTGCCCCTAATTCGCAACCAGCACTATAAACCAATACAGTTCAGTTAAGTATTTTTTCCTTCTCTTGCTTGGCGTACTTAGCCCTTACAGGGCGGCTATCGCCAACAGAAGCCACTACCCTACGGGATGAGCTTCGCTCTACGTGTCTACT
>JAAUPE010000270.1 GCA_012034595.1 Calothrix sp. CSU_2_0
ATCAGGGATTGAAACCTGTAAGGGAATCAATAGAAATAGATTTGCTAACTAATCGCAATTCAAAATAATCCCTATCAGGGATTGAAACGCCCGTCGCGATTTAACGTCTTACCTTGCTGAAATTTTTAATATCGCAATTCAAAATAATCCCTATCAGGGATTGAAACCAGTTGTTAATAAGCATAAAAAAACCACCCGAAAATCGCATTACATTTGACTCTTTTTCTATCTGACTAGTTTTTATGTCTCGAATTAAATGAAATGCTTCTGTTAGTAATTCTGGCGATAAAGTGTCGATTTATTGAATTAATAATTCTTTAATAGTCATATTGTGTCGCTAAAAAGATAAGGTTATTTGGAGCGATCGCGTGGTTCAAGATTCCCGACTTCTGTGTAAAAGCTTTAAATCTGACAACAAGCATGGTTAGAAGTCGGGAATCTGTGCAGGTTTGAGTTTTTACGTCGGGGAGAATTATCTGAATTAACCCATCATGTAATTACGGTAGGTTTATCCATCCCAGTATTTTCGCGAATTTGAGCAATTTCGTCAGCAATGCGAACCAAATCCCCCAAAGCTTCTTGTGTCTCCACATTCTGCTTCGCAACATCATCAGTAAAGCTCTCTAAATAAAGCCTTAATGTCGCACCTTGAGTACCCGTACCGGAAAGGCGAAAAACGATACGTGAACCATCAGTAAAACTAATGCGAATACCTTGATTTGTACTCACGCTACCATCTACGGGGTCAGTGTAACTAAAGTTATCACTGTAATCAACTTCATAACTACCAAATTTTTTCCCCTTGAGGTTGGGCATTGCCGCTTGGACATTGTTTACAAGCGTATTTGCCCGTTCCGAATCTACTTCCTCATAGTCGTGACGTGAGTAATAATTACGACCATAAATTTGCCAATGTTCCTTGACAATTTCCTCAACAGATTGTTGACGAGATGCCAAAATATTTAACCAAAATAATACAGCCCAAAGTCCATCTTTTTCGCGAATATGATTGGAACCAGTACCAAAACTTTCCTCCCCGCAGAGAGTGACTTTATCAGCATCCATCAAATTGCCGAAAAATTTCCACCCCGTTGGTGTTTCATAACAATCAATGCCTAATTTTGCCGCAACCCTATCTGCTGCTTGACTAGTGGGCATCGATCGCGCAATTCCAGCTAATCCTTGAGCATAACCGGGAACCAGTTTAGCATTGGCAGCCAATATCGCCAAACTATCGCTAGGAGTAACAAAGAACTTGTTACCTAAAATCATATTGCGATCGCCATCTCCATCGGAAGCAGCACCGAAATCTGGAGCATATTCCCCAAACATAGTTTCCACTAAGTCATGGGCATATACTAAATTGGGGTCGGGATGTCCCCCACCAAAATCTTCTAAAGGGACACCATTTTGGACGCATCCCACACCACCACCAAGTCGCTGTTCAAAAATCCCTTTAGCGTAGGGTCCAGTGACAGCGTGCATCGAGTCAATGCACATCTTAAACTTACCACCAGTTAACAGTTGTTGAATGCGATCAAAGTCAAACAGCGATTCCATCAAGTCTTGGTAATCCTGTACCGAGTCGATCACCTCAACCACCATATTGTCGATTTTTGTCTCCCCTAATTTGTCGAGATTGACATCGTTTGCCTCGATAATTTTGTAGCTATCAATTACCTTACTACGAGCAAAAATAGCTTCCGTGACTTTTTCCGGAGCGGGTCCACCATTGCTAATATTGTACTTGATTCCAAAATCCCCATTTGGACCACCGGGATTATGGCTGGCAGAAAGAATAATTCCCCCCAATGTCTTGTATTTACGGATGACGCAGGAAGCTGCGGGGGTGGAGAAAATACCGCGATGTCCAACTTTAACCCGCACAAATCCATTAGCAGCAGCCATTTTCAGGATAATTTGGATTGCCTGACGGTTGTAGTATCGACCATCACCACCAACAACTAAAGTTTGTCCCTGGCAATTTTCTAGGGAGTCAAAAATTGATTGGACAAAGTTCTCTAAATAATGGGGTTTCTGAAATGCTGTAACGGATTTGCGTAAACCAGAAGTGCCTGGTTTTTGGTCGTTAAAAGGGGTAGTGGTAACGGTACGGATGTTCATAAGAGAATCAAAAAAGATTGTGTTTTGTTGTAAGTTTTTAGCCTTTCTGCATGAACTAAATGTCTCACAAATTGCTATGCTAAAAACCGATAAGATAAATCGTTAATAATCATGCCTGCATCCACTACTCAAAATATTACAGCTTTTCCTTTGGCTGCCGTAGTCGGTCAGGAAGCGATTAAAATGGCGTTATTACTCGCAGCGATTGACCCAGGTTTGGGAGGAGTTGCGATCGCAGGTCGTCGAGGTACGGCAAAATCTGTAATGGCACGGGCTATCCATGCTTTACTGCCACCTATCGAGGTTGTCAAAGGTGGTATTAGTAACTGTGACCCCAACCATCCCGAAGATTGGGATGATATTCTTCTGGAGAATCCTTCCCTAAACTCCGAATTGGAGGGAAATACAGAAATTATTCCTGCACCATTTATCCAAATTCCTTTGGGAGTCACCGAAGATCGACTTTTAGGTTCAGTTGATGTCGAACAATCGGTAAAACAAGGTGATACAGTTTTTCAACCGGGGTTACTCGCTGCGGCAAATCGAGGTGTGCTATACGTCGATGAAATCAACCTCCTCGATGACCAAATTAGTAACCAATTATTAAGCGTCCTCTCAGACGGACGCAATCAAATCGAACGGGAGGGAATCAGCTTCCAACATCCCTGCAAAGCCCTATTTATCGCCACATACAACCCCGAAGAAGGGCAATTACGGGAACATTTGTTAGATCGAATTGCGATCGCACTTTCGGCAGATGGTGTACTCGGATTAGACCAACGTGTTGAAGCCGTCGAACAAGCAATATCATATTCGCGATCGCCCCAGGAATTTCTCCAACAATACAACGAGGATATTGACGGACTCAAAACCCAAATTATCCTGGCACGGGAATGGCTCAAGGAAGTTATTATTACCCATGAACAAATCGAGTACTTAGTTAACGAAGCCATCCGGGGACAGGTTCAAGGACAACGTGCCGAATTATTCGCTGTCCGGGTAGCAAAAGCAGCCGCAGCGTTGGAAGGACGGAACAAAGTTAATCCCGAAGACTTAAAACGGGCGGTAGAACTAGTAATTGTACCCAGAGCAACCGTAATTCAAACACCCCCAGAAGAAGCTCCACCACCTCCACCACCTCCACCACAAAACCAAGAAGAGCCAGAAGACGAAAATCAACCGGAACAAGAGGAAGAGGAAGAAAAAGACAACGAAGAGCAGGAAAACGAAGAACAAGAACCACCAGGAATACCCGAAGAATTTATTTTTGACCCAGAAGGTGTGATTCTTGACCCCAGCGTCTTATTTTTCGCCCAAATGGCGCAGCGTCACGGGAAATCAGGAAATCGTAGCTCTATCTATTCCGACGACAGGGGACGCTATGTCAAGCCAATGCTGCCCAAAGGTAAGGTTAAACGCATTGCTGTAGATGCCACATTACGTGCCGCCGCCCCGTATCAAAAGTCACGCCGAGCCAGACAACCAGATAAAAAAGTGATTGTGGAACAGGGGGATATCCGTTCTAAGCGATTAGTTCGCAAAGCCGGAGCATTAGTGATTTTCGTCGTTGATGCCTCCGGATCGATGGCACTCAACCGGATGCAATCGGCAAAAGGTGCGGTGATGCAATTACTGACGGAAGCGTATCAAAGTCGCGACCAAGTGGCATTGATTCCTTTCCGTGGTGAACAAGCCGAGGTTCTGTTACCCCCGACACGTTCGATCGCCTTAGCAAAAAATCGCTTGGAAAGATTACCTTGCGGTGGTGGTTCCCCCCTCGCACATGGTTTAACCCAAGCGGTGCGGGTAGGAGTAAATGCTCAAATGAGTGGCGATGTGGGACAAGTTGTGATTGTGGCAATTACTGACGGAAGGGGTAATGTTTCGCTCTCACGTTCCTTAGGTGAACCCCAAGAACCCGACCAAAAACCAGATATTAAAGCCGAGTTATTAGAGATTGCAGGAAGAATTAGGGGAATGGGAATCCAGCTTTTGGTGATAGACACCGAAAGTAAATTTGTCTCCACAGGTTTTGCCAAAGAACTAGCGAAAACATCGGGAGGTAAATATTATCACCTACCCAAAGCCACCGAACAAGCGATCGCAGCCATGACCAGAGGTGCGATCGCGGATATGAAAGCAAGATAATTGTTAATAGTTAATTTAGTGAAAACCTGGTTTCTCTGCTACGGAAAATCCTAAATATAGCAATCCTAAATGATTTGTAAAAAAATGAAAAATGTAGAGACGCGATACATCGCGTCTCACGGAGTCCAAAATTTTCATGACTGATTTAGGACTGCTATAGATAAGTTTTTGATTGATTAAAATGAAAAAATAGCTTTTTGTCAAAAGTCAAAATAATAGCTTTAAATTACGATACGTATTTGCCGTTAAACCCTATTTACCGCAGTAATAAACCGATTAATACTGCTGGTAATTCGAGATGCGGTAAAATTCCCGTATCGGGTATAGTTATAAAATTTTGAATAGCATTCTCATTTAACTTTGCTAATCTTCCTCCTAATTGAACATTAGTAAATTGGGCTTTTTCTCCCCAAAATACTACAGTTGGAACTGTTAGCTGTCGAATATATAAACTCAAATCAAAATAAAGTTCTCCTCGTAAAAAAGATAAAGCCGAAAATTTAGCATTTGGTTGTTGTGCTGAATTTAAATAAGCTTGTACCATTTCCGAAGTGACTCGTTCCGACTTGGCAAACAGAAAATTTTCCAAAAAATTACGTACAGCCAATTCATTTTCTGCCCCCAAAGCATAAATAAGATTATCTAAAAAGGGTGTATTAATAACTTGAACAGGTAATCTTCTACCCGCACCTTCACCAAAATCATTAAATCCCGAAGGAGATATTAAAAACAACTTCTTGAATAAATCGGGTTGATTAATAGCCAAACGAATCGTCAAAGCTGCCGTTAGTGAAGATGCAACCACAGTCACAGGAACTTTACAAGTTTGACGAATAAATTCACTAATTGTTGTCAGATAATCATTAATTTGATAATTGCGAATTGGATGGTCAGAATCTCCCCAACCGATTAAATCAGGTGCTAAAATCCGATGCGTCGCTGCAAATGCAGGGTAAACTTTTGACCATTCATATGCTGATGCACCACCACCAAAATTATGAAGAAAAATTAATGGTGGTAAATCTTGGTTATCTTCTCCAGATTTCAACCAAAATGTTTGTGCTTGGGTATAGTAAACCACTCTACCCAGAGATGTTTGAACTGATTTTTGTTTAAATCCAGGTGGTTGAAATTGAAGCATAACTAATTTTCACAAAAACGATCGCATTTATTCACATTTTTAACTACATCTATCTGCGGTTAATTAACTCAATAATAAGAACTTTACGTACAAACACTCAAACTATTTAAAACTTACAATTACTG